>JAAXGO010000163.1 GCA_012267425.1 Rhodothermales bacterium | reverse complement strand
GCACTCAATATGGCTACTCGGCAGCCTTAGCCGCAGGTTGTTGCGCCTTACTCGGTCTGCCTCCTTCTTCCACTTATTGTGGTCCTTGGCGAACCGATCGCGAGCTTCCTCCTCACGTGCAGCCCGGCGTTTGGCACTCAGCTTATCCAAGAATTTGAGTTGTGGCTGGTACTTAAGTGCGCTTCTCTGCGGCTCAGCTGGAGGCTGCGTAGCGGTAGGTTCGGGAGGAAGCGTCGTGAGGGTTGGCATTGACTCAGGGAACTCACCTCGATCCTTGAGGCTGTCCCAGTCAATGGTGTCGTCGTGCGTGAGGGTATGCTTCAGCGTGTTTTCGAGTCCGCCTAGCCGTTGTTTGGCTTCCTCGGTCTGGAGTGCGGCTTGTCGCTGAGCTTCCTCCTTCTCTTGCTGGGCGGCAGCACGCTCTCGGGCGGCCTTTTCCCGCGCTGCCTTCTTGAGCCACTGTTCATCCCACTGCTTCAGTTGGAGCTCCGCTCGCATGCACACGGCAGAGTAGTCCTGATCTTTGATACGGCGATGTTTGCTAAGTCCATGATGTACGAGCTCCGTCGAGTACGTGACGATCCCACGGGTAGAGATTTCTTGTTCGATTACGATCTCGTTCGGAGTCATCCGTTCCTTGCTGGCCACCTCCATTACGATGGACAGGGTCATTTTCGGTGTTGCCTGTGGTCTTGCGTCAAATTCCCGACTACCCGGTACCCAGTCAAGATGGGGTTCACCGGACGCTTACGCTACGGCGGCGGTACATACGGAGTCGTCCGTGAAATGCTCCCGCGGGCTGAAGAGCTCGAAATCCTTCGTCTTGATCCGATTCCATTCGTAAACGGAACCGACGATGTCGCCAATGATTGCGCCCCACATGGTGATCTTGCTCCTGGTTTATTCACTAGGTGACACCGAACAGCTTGCCCTAATGAGCCTCCAGGCGACGACTTCTCGGCGGACACCTACGACACTCATAGTCTCCGACAACGAAACTCCACAAGCCCACGACCGGCTGCAGACGTCCGGAAGAGTTGTCGGTGGTCACTGAGTACGCCGGTCATCAGGGAGTGTCGGGCTCGCTCCAATCTTGCACGCTCGATATGTTCGGCTGCCCCCAGTTCTCTCCGTTCCATCCATTAAAGCCGTCCATTCTGAACGTCCAGAAGCCCGTCGTCATGTCGGAAATAACGATGAGCCCGTCGGCGTTGCGCACGTCGACGCCGAAGGCACCATTGATTACGGAAATCCACTCGTCCGTGCGTGGGCCAAGGTATGTGGCGTACCACCCGACGGTACGGGGATTCTCGGGATCCGCCAGGCTGAAAACCTGCAAACCATCGAGATACCCCGACACAAACACGTAAGGCCAGCGCACTTCATGGTTGTGCACGAGGTTCTTCCAGTTTGCCGTCCAGGCGGATATCGGCGTCCGTATGTTGGTGACCTCTCCTCGGAGCGCCGGTTCCAGATCGAAGATACGTAGCGGAGCATACTGATATTCTGCTTCCGCAACGACATATCTACCGTCTGGACTCGGAGTAAAAGTGTGCCCCCAGTCTACACCCGGGATTCCTGTCAGTGTGATTCGTAGTTCCGGGTTCTGTAGATCGGAGAAGTCCCAGATGTAGTAGCCGCCCGTTCCGCCTCCATAGAATCTATCTTCGCCTGTGTCGGGATGCCACGCCGCATACATGTCATGGTAGGATGTCTGCCGCATTGACCTCCCAGGCACTTCCGGCAGGGGAATGTGGGCAATAAGCGCCTCGTCGACCTTCCCGTCGACGACCATCGAGAGGTCGTACACGTGGGCTTTGCCCGTGCGGACTGTTGTCAAGAGCAGCGGCTTGCTGTTCGAATGACGGTAAATGAAAATGTTGTGGAAGCCGCCAGGGTACTCGGGAATCATGATGCGGGCCACTTCGCGGATCTGATCAGGATCTGGAAGGCCCGTCACGTCGAATACGACCGCTCCAAGGTCGCTGCCAGGTCCTTGGGAGAATTCGAAGGACTGTACGACATAATGGCGGCCGCGGTGCTGGAAGTATTTGACGTCCATGCCTCCTCGGTTCATATGAAGATCCTGATCTTCAAGCCGCCAGCGAAGCAAAACCCTAGGATTGGCCGGATCGCTTAGGTCTATTACGTCCATACCCTTGGGCCCTTCTTCGAGGATGGACGCGCGGCCGACGTAGGCGTACGGGCGATCCAGGTCCTGTTCCAGCTCCAGATCGGTGACGGTCATACGCCCGCCGAGCGGCTGGTGCCCGAGTACGGTGATGTTGTCAGAACCGCGGTCGAGAGCAGTCCACTGGCCAGCAGCCAACCCGGGTGTAAAAAGAAGGATGATGAACGCGTATCTCATTTGATCGGCCCGATGCAACGAGTGTTCATGCCGCTCGTACCTCCGGTTTCTTGCGTACACGGCAAGACCCGATCGGGCGGCACTGGCGAAATTACTACTTCGGCGGGGCAATTGACAATCCCACCTACGGATACTCGTACTCTGTTGCAAGCACTTCGGGATCGGTGCCCAGGAGGTAACGCAGCCAGAGCCGGATATTGGTCGTCACCTGCCTGACGGGCCCGTTTGCGTGAAAGCGGCGGGCCGAGGTGATTGCACATTCTTTGAGAAAACAAAAGCCGCCCCGGCGATACAGCCAGCGGGCCAATTCCAGATCCTCGAACAGCGGAATCTCCGGGAAGCCTCCGAGTTCTTCGAGCGTGCGGCGGCGCACGAAGAGACCTCGATCACCGAAACAGATAAGTGGCCACTTCAGGCGCGTGCACCAGGAATACACGTCGAGCAGTGGGCTGCGCATGTCGAATTGGACACGAAACGTCCCGGAATCCACATTCGCGTCCGCCAGCACGAGCCGTACTTGATCGAGTGCACCATTGGGCAGCAGCGTATCGGCATGAAGAAACAGCACGATGTCCCCCGTGGAGGCACGCCAGCCATGGTTCATCTGCAGTGCACGTCCGAGCGGCGCGGTGAGAACCCTTGCCCATGATTTGCTGACCTCTATGGTACGATCCGTTGACCCGCCGTCAACAACCACGATGTCAAACGGCGACGCCTGGCTCGCCACCGAGGCAATCGTCCGTTCAATGGTGTGCTCTTCGTTGTAGGTCGGTATGACGACCGAAACCTTCACTCAGTCGCAGGAAAGACGACAATTCGGTGCATCGGTGCGTTGTGGAACTACAGTGCGATCGCCTCAGTCCTGATCGGACAGAGCGGCCAGGCCGGGCAGCACATTCCCTTCGAGAAACGTCAACATTGCGCCGCCCCCCGTGGAGACATGGGTGACTGTATCTGCGTATCCACCTCGTGTCAGCGCCGCGACGGAGTCACCGCCACCTACGATCGTTACGGCGTCGTTCTCGGTAGCCATGGCAAGGGCTTCGGCCATTGCCTGTGTTCCTGCGGCAAAAGAGGGGAGTTCGAACACCCCCATGGGGCCATTCCAAACGACAGTGCGGGCTGAGAGAACCTTGCCTTTGAATGCGGCGCATGTTAACGGTCCGATGTCGAGCCCCATCATGCCGTCGGGGATTACTTCACAGACCCGCGCATCCACGTCGTTAGAGATGTGCCCGGCCACCACGTGATCTTCCGGTAGGTGGATTTTCCCGCCAGCCACCTCGAGTAGTCTAAGAGCTTCGTCCAATCGATCGTATTCGACGAGTGATGAGCCGACCGAATGGCCAAGAGCCTTGAGGAATGTATAGCTCATCGCACCTCCAATGAGGAGGCTGTCTACCTTGGGCAGCAGATTTACAATGACTCCAATCTTGTCCGATACCTTAGCACCGCCCAAGATGGCTACGAAAGGCCGCTCGGGCGTTTCGGTCACACGGGTGAGATAGCTGATTTCTCGCTCGAGAAGCAAGCCGGCTGCAGACCGATTGATACAGTGTGTAACGCCTACGTTCGAAGCATGGGTACGGTGTGCCGTGCCGAATGCATCGTTTACGAACACGTCACCGAAGGCGGCCAGACGGGCGGCAAAGCCTGGATCATTCCTCGTTTCACCTGTTGCAAATCGTGTGTTTTCGAGAAGAACCACATCGGTGTTACTGTTGACGGCCGCAGTAGCCGCAGGGCCAACCGTATCGGACGCGAACTTGACAGGAAACTTCAGTAGCGCCTCGAGCTGTTTGGCAACCGGAGCGAGGCTGAAGCGGGCCGAAGGTACTCCGTTCGGTCGTCCCAGGTGGCTGATAAGGATCGCCCGCCCGCCCGCTTCGAGGATCGTACGTAGTGTTTCGAGCGCAGCCCGGATCCGCGTATCGTCGGAGACGACGAGTCGTCCGAACGGTCCGGCCTCAATTGGTACGTTGAAATCGACCCGCACGAGCACCCGCTTGCCGCGGACGTCGAGATTGCCGAGCGTGAGTTTCGCCATGCGGAAGTCTCAGCCAGTCGCCATCAGTCGCTCGGCGATGTCAACCGTGCGATTCGCGTAGCCCCATTCATTGTCGTACCAGCCGAGGATCTTGACCGTTGTGCCGTGTACCATCGTGGCGAGGCTATCGTAGATCACGGAATGCGGGTTGTGTATGATGTCGACGCTGACGATCGGATCGGTACAATAGTCAATGATCCCGTGCAGTTCAGCCTCGGCCGCTGCTCGAAACGCCTCGTTGACCTCTTCGACGGTGGTTGGACGTGCAACTTCAACGGTCAAGTCAGTCAGGGAGCCGTCGGGAATCGGCACCCGGAGCGCCATTCCGTCGAGTTTGCCTTCCAGGTGCGGCAGTACAAGGCCGACCGCCTTTGCGGCGCCGGTAGTCGTCGGAACAATTGAATGGGCTGCAGCGCGAGCCCTGCGTAGGTCGCCGTGTGGTGCATCCTGAATGCGCTGATCCGACGTAAATGCGTGCACCGTAGTCATCAGCCCGCTCTTTAATCCAAAGGTGTCGTCCAGGACCTTCGCCATCGGTGCAAGGCAGTTGGTCGTGCAGCTGGCATTCGAGATGATTTTTTCGCTGCCCGTGAGGACGTGGTCGTTGACGCCGAGTACCACGGTGGCGTCAACTTTGTCTTTGGCCGGTGCCGAAATAAGGACCTTTTTGGCTCCCGCCTGAAGATGTTTGGCGGCGGCGGCACGCGAGCGGAAAAGGCCGGTTGATTCGACAACGAGGTCACAGCCCAATTTGCCCCATGGCAGCCGGGCAGGATCCCTTTCGCTGAGAACACGGATGTGCGTGTCGTCGATGAGTAGCCTGTTGGCGTCAACCGATACGGAGCCAGGGTACGTACCGTGGACTGAGTCGTATTTGAACAGATGTGCCAACGTTCGGGCATCCGTCAGGTCGTTTACCGCTACGACGTCGAGCAAGTTTGTGCCGCGTTCAAGGATGGCACGCAGGACGAGGCGCCCGATTCGTCCGAAACCGTTGATCCCGAGTTGTATGGCCATGCTGCCTCTGTGTTTTATGAATGCTCTTCAAGGCGCGCATGCAGGCGCGCCGAACTTCAAAAAATACGATGTGTTAAATCGTTGAAAGCGCCGGGGAGCCGGCGCAGAGGTGAAAACGAAGCTAATTGAAGCCTTCGTGTGCGAATCGGACTGAGGGCCGGAAACGAACCAGGTTGCAATCGATTATACGGGCGTCCTGACAACCGCGGGAGCTAAAACGGACTCTAAGAACCACGTATGGCAACACTCAAAGCACCTAAGACAATTTCTCGACGGCAGGAGCTCCGCAAGGATGCCGTCACGACTGTGTGGGTACGGATTCAGGAGGTGTTCTACGGGAATCGTGGTATTGCCTGGGCCGTTGCCAGCGGGATCGTCACGATTGTGGCTGGGATTCTCGGGTGGAATTTTTTTCAGGATGCGCGTGGAGTTCAGGCCGACGAAGCGCTTGGTGGCATCATCCGCACGTACGAAAACGGCGACTATCAGCTTGCTCTCGACGGCACGGCGACCGCCGTGGGTTTATTGGAGATCATCGACGACTACGGATCCACGCCGGCGGGGAATATCGCCCGATTCTATGCTGCAGATGCCTCCTACCGACTGGGAGATTACGAGACTGCACTGGAATTTTTCGAGGACTATAATGGCGGAAACGACTTGCTTGGGGCCAGCGCACTTGCCGGACAGGGGGCCATCTACGAACTCAGCGCTGATTTCGAGCGGGCAGCCGATTTGTATGTTCGTGCGGCCGAAACGGTCGACAACAGCCTTGTGTCCCCCATATACTGGATGTCGGCGGGATTAGCCTACCAAAAAGCGGGCATATTCGAAGACGCAGAAACGGCGTTTAGGACGATCAAAGACACCTATCCGGACTCCGAGGAAGCCAAAGACATCGACTTTTACCTCGGACGCGTTCTGGTACGCCTCAATTGAGTGCCCACTGAAGCCATGGCTGCTTCCACCGTTTTGGTCGTCGATGACGAAGCGGCCATTCGTCGTACGCTGCGAGAGATTCTAGAGTACGAAGACCTCCACGTAGAAGAGGCGCGGGACGGCGAGGAAGCACTTCGCAAAGTTCGGCGTGGCTCCGTCGATGTCGTGCTTTTGGATATCAAGATGCCTAAGCGCGACGGCTTGGAAGTTCTTTCCATACTGTGTAAGGAGCGCCCAGAGTTGCCTGTTGTTATGATTTCTGGACATGCAGACATCAAGACCGCTGTTGAGGCTACTCACACAGGCGCGTTCCATTTCATCGAGAAGCCGCCGGATCTCAATCGCCTTCTTGTGACGATCCGCTCTGCCCTAAGCCGAGGCGAACTCGTTCTTGAAAACCGGCGGATGCGGCAGTCCATCTTGGAGCGCCGCCATGGTGAACTGGTGCCGATCTTGGGTGACTCGTCGCCGATCACACAGATCAAGGAGACGATTTCACGTGTCGCCCCAACGGAGGCGCGCGTCCTGATTACCGGCGAGCCCGGAACCGGAAAGGAGCTCGTCGCGAAGTGGATTCACAATATGAGCCCTCGCAGGGATGGCCCTCTCGTCGAAGTGAATTGTGCAGCTATACCAGCCGATCTCATTGAAAGCGAGCTTTTCGGGCACGAGAAAGGATCGTTCACGGGAGCAACGAAGCAGCGAATCGGCAAATTTGAACAGGCACACCGTGGCACGCTCTTTCTGGACGAGATAGGAGACATGAGCCTATCTGCGCAGGCCAAGGTGCTTCGCGTGCTCCAGGAGAGCACCATTACGCGCGTTGGGGGAGATCGGGCGATCAAGGTTGGCGTGCGTGTTGTAGCCGCCACGAACAAGAACCTTCTAGAGGCAGCGACAAGTGGTAAATTCCGCGAGGACCTCTACCATCGACTGAGTGTGATACTCATTCACGTGCCGCCGATGCGCGAGCGAATTGAGGATCTTCCGACCATTATCAGGGCATTCGCGAAACGGCTGGCCCTCCGTAACGGAGTACCCGCGAAGTCGTTTACACAGCAAGCGGTTATGATGCTGAAGTCGCTTCCTTGGAGGGGAAACGTGCGCGAAATCCACAACGTGGCCGAGCGCCTGCTTATACTGAGTCAGGGCAAGAAAATCACCGCCTTGGACGTCGAGCGGTACGTTGTGCCCAGCAACCTGGCCTCGGATCCGTTCGAATCACTCCTCGGTCGCTACGAGGATTTCAACCAGTTCAAGGAAGAGGCAGAAAAGATATTCTTGCTCAAAAAGCTGCGTGAGGGCGACTGGAATGTCACCCACACGGCAGAGGCGATCGGCATGAATCGTTCGCAGCTCTCAAGCAAGATGAGCAGGTACGGGATCGAGCGCGAGGGGTAGCGGCGCACAAGAATGACGCGGCAAGCGATGCCCCCTTTACTGGACGTTCAGGACCTTGGGAAGAGTTATCCGACAGGACGCGGCAAGCGTCTGGAGGTGCTGTGCGGAGTTACATTTACTGTACATAGCGGCGAATTGGTTGCTGTCGTCGGGGAGAGTGGTACGGGGAAGAGTACGCTGCTACACCTTTTAGGAGCACTCGACAGCCCCGACAGTGGTACTGTACGTTTTGAGGGGCAAGACATCTTCGAAGCCGACGACGCTGAGCTGGCCGCTTTCAGAAATCGGTCAATTGGATTTGTATTCCAGTTCCATCACCTGCTACCTGAGTTTACGGCCACAGAAAACGTTGCCATGCCGGCGCTGATTGGAGGGATGTCCATGGCAAGAGCGAGCTCCCGGGCGCTGGACCTGCTGCGGCAGATGGGCTTGGAGAACCGCGCGACCCACCGGCCCGGAGAGCTGTCCGGCGGCGAACAGCAGCGTGTGGCCATGGCGCGTGCCTTGATGAATCGTCCAGGTCTCATCCTCGCCGACGAGCCAAGCGGCAATCTTGACGAAAAGACGGCCAAGCGACTCCACGCAGAAATCCTGCGTTTACGCGATGACTTCGATCAGACATTCATTATCGTGACACACAATTCGTCGCTGGCGGCAATCTGCGACCGTGTGCTCAGGATCGAAGGTGGATGTGTTATCCCGGTCGACGGAACTGTTGGCGGCACTACGCGATAAAATATATCTGCGGGCTATCGCCAGAATGCAGGTGGGGTGGCATCATGTTTGACGTTGCCGTAGTGGATCCCGTTGTAGGATTCATCGAGGAAACTATTGACCCATCGCTTGACGTCTTCGAAGAAATAGAGCGACTCAAGGTAGAAAAGAACGCCGTCCTCCTCGCACATTACTATCAGGAGCCGGCCATTCAGGACATGGCCGACTTCATCGGAGACTCCCTCGGTTTGTCGCGGCAGGCAGCGGCCACTGATGCGGACATTATCGTTTTTGCGGGCGTCCACTTCATGGCAGAGACGGCGAAGATCCTAAACCCGTCCAAGAAGGTGCTTCTGCCCGACCTGAATGCGGGATGCTCACTGGCTGACTCCTGCCCTGCCGATGCATTTGCTGCGTTCTGCAACAAGTTCTCCGACCATACTGTTGTGTCGTACATCAACTGTTCGGCGGCGGTCAAGGCGCTCAGCGACATCATTTGTACGTCGTCGAATGCCGAGCATCTCATCCGACAGATCCCGGAGGACGAGCCGATCATTTTTGCACCCGATCGCAATCTCGGCAGATATCTGGTCAAGACGACCGGACGCGAAATGAAGGTGTGGGACGGTGTGTGCATCGTCCACGAGACCTTTAGCGAGCGGAAGCTGGTCGGACTCAAGATGCGCAATCCGGAGGCACTCATTCTGGCCCATCCCGAGTGCGAAGAGACAGTTCTCCGTCATGCTGACTATATCGGTTCCACGAGTGGTATTCGGCGCTTCGCTCAGGAGAGCACAAGCAGAGAGTTTATTGTCGCGACGGAAGAGGGAATCCTCCACCAGATGCGGAAAGACTGTCCGGATAAGTCGTTCATTCCGGCACCGCCAGAAAGCGGCTGTACCTGTAGCCAATGCCCGCACATGCGGCTCAATACGGCTGAGAAGGTCTACTTGTGCTTGCAGTATGAGCAGCCGGAAATCCTCATGGAAGAATCTGTCCGACTCCTTGCCCTGCGCCCGATCGAGCGCATGATGGAGATGAGCGCAGGTGTCGCGTAGCTGCTGGCTTAACACCGGCGTGTACGGAGAGAATCATTTTTGCGGGGCAGCTAGCCCTGAGCAGTCTCGTGCACTGCGTAGTGGTGGTGACACATCCGCTCCGTGCATCCGAAATGGCACAGGGGCTGCGCGTTCAAAGACTCACACGCATTCCGAGATAGGGTTCAAAGCGACGCTGTACGAGAAAGCGCGCGGCTTCCTCGTTGCCTGTGATCCGTTCGTAGCCGTACCGGGCGTGAAGGTACACGAAGAAGGGACCAGCGAGCCTGTAGTCACTGCGGAAGACCAGCATACTCTGGTCGTCGAGGGCGTGGAAGAACGAAATCAATCCTCCCTTGCCGGTTTTATCCATCCCGAGTGCGATTTGGAATGTGTTACCAGATTGCCAGAACAGCCGAAGGTGGAACTCACTCAATCGCTGAGCACCAAAGTAGTGCCGCATGTAATACCAGAACGAAAAGTTGGGCTGAATCGTCAGTTGCAATTCCGTGAGGAGGTCATTGCCACCTCGCCCCTTGGCCAATGGAATGCCCACGAGATCGTCTGGCTGGATGTTTTCGAGGTCTGCTCCGGACCGCACGATCCGCCCCGTGAGATTGTTGACTGGATAGAACGAATTGAAGTACCCCGGAATGAATTGCTTGCCGTTGTAGAATGCACCCATCCGCAGATGGAAGCTAAAGAGATCTATGAACTGATCGGCGTAAAGGGTGGCTCCGACGAACAATCCTTCTCCGTATCCCGGGTACCACGCATAGCTTACAAAGGGCGCAAAGAAAACGTCACCCGAACTGAACAGATCAAACCGAGCATCTAGATTCCAGGCATCCAGAGTTGTTCGGCGGTCATGGGCATAGTTGACGCCAAGCTGTAGTGACGACAGCGCGAGCTCATCTGAACGGGATACCGGTCTGAGTGCCACCCTGCCCCCCAGGACGCCGTCAGCGAGGACGTTGTCGGAAAACCCTGCCACTTCTATCGTACGTCCCGCCCAGATGAACTCAGATCCGACCGTCCGCTCGTCCCACGCAGCGGAGGAGCCGAAGAAATTCACGACGTGACCGGCCCCGAGCTGCACTCTGTCTATGAGCCCGACGCGGGCGTGAACCGGTTTATCGCGCGGAGCGTAGCGGGCAAATGCTAAAAGCCGCACCAGGTCGTACAACTCATCCCAATCTGGCTCGTATGTGCCGAGGGGTCCCAGCCGGACGCTGCCGTCTAAGCGCACGGTCACCGGCGGAAGGACCCAATCAGACGTCACTCTTCCGCTTGCTCTCCACTGAGCACCGATGAGGGAGATTCCACCCAAGGCGTGGATGACGCGCTCTGATTCCCACCAGTTCTTTGTCAGCCGTTCGTCCAACCGATCGGCGGAGCCGAATCGGATTGTCTGGCCGGAAGCGGATACGGCGCTCAGGCCGAATGTCAGAAGTAGGATGGATATGTGCCTCCCGAGCAGCATAACGTAGCGTCCAATGACCGTCGGTACGACGCGGAAGTCCTCTTGTCCCTCTTACGGACGAAACACTCTTCTGCCGACCTCATTCGAAAAATAGGTTGTCGCCCAGTACCTCTTGATGACGGATTCAAGCACGATACCACTGTTTCCGCTGAGCCTCGTGCTCTATCCTTCGGAGCGTCTGCCGCTGCACGTCTTCGAGTCGCGCTACAAGAAGATGGCGGGTATCTGCCTGAGCTACAACAGTCCGTTTGGAGTCCTTTGTCAACAGGGCGACAAATTGGCCACGGTAGGATGTACGGCGCGTATCGCGCGGGTTGTCAGGCGATATCGGGATGGCCGACTGGATATTGTCGTGGGAGGGGAAGAGCGTTTTAGGGTCCTCACGATGCACGATTACAAGCCGTATCTCACTGCTAAGGTCGAATTTCTCCGGGAGGTAAAATGCCATGTAACCCACGCCAAGATCGAGCGCGTAATCACGCAGCACATGCGCCTTCTCGAATTTGCCGGTCGGACGGTGCGGCCACGGATGTATGAATCGGATAGTCCCGTGTCGTTCATCATCGCGCATAATGCAGGATTGTCTCTCGATCAGGAGCAGGAAATTCTCGAATTGCACGACGAGGAAGAGAGAGTCGAGTATCTCATTGACCATATCAGCTCGCTACTTTTCCGTCTCCAACGCACGGGAGACCTGCACCGCCGGCTCCGTTCGAACGGACACTTCAAGGATTTTCCGCCCGAGAAATTTTTCAAATGACGACAATCGGACCGTATACCCTTTCAACCGTGGAGACTGGGCAATTTCGGCTTGACGGCGGAGCCATGTTCGGTGTCGTTCCCAAGGCTCTCTGGCAGCGTCGCATCACGCCGGACGGCAGGAACCGGATCCTGCTCAACATGCGGTGTCTTCTGATCGAGGGGGAAGGGCGATTGATCCTGATCGATGCGGGGGTCGGAGACAAGTATGGAACGCGGTTCCAGGACATGTTTGCCATCGATCATTCGAATTGGACGCTGTCCGCGTCATTGCGCGCGCTGGGCTTCGACATGAGTGACGTGACGGACGTCATTGTTACGCACCTTCATTTCGACCATTGCGGCGGGTGTAGCGTACGCAGGAGCGGCGTGCTCTTGCCTGCGTTTCCGAACGCAATGTTTCACGTGCAGGCTGAGCACTTAGCAGCGGCTCTGAAGCCGAATGAGCGCGAAAAAGCATCTTTCCTCCCACGCAACATTCATACTCTGGTGGATTCAGGGCAGCTCAACCTCCTTGACGGGCCGCAAGGGCTGTTTCCCGGGATTGACGTGATGGTCGCCAACGGTCATACGACTGCGCAGCAGATCGTCAAAATCGGAGGGGCGGATCGGACGCTGGTATATGCGGCGGACTTGTTGCCCACGACGCATCACGTACGTGGTCCGTGGGTTATGTCGTTTGATGTTCGGCCGCTTGTGACGCTTGAGGAAAAGGCTCGTTTTTTGAAAACTGCCGCCGAGGAGAAATGGCGCATCTTCTTCGAGCACGATGCAGACACTATCGTCGCGGATATTAAACTGACGGAACGCGGCATTACGGCCGTATGTGCACGCCCCTTGAACGAAGCATTCTGAGCGGCATGGTGAGACCGTGGAACCAGACCTGCCGCTTGTTTGTTGTATCAAGAAAGTCAACGCACGCCCAAGAGCTCCGCCTATATAGAAAACGGTACCACACGGCATTCCGACCCGCTCAGCAGCATGTGATCTGCTGGGAGTTTGCCTACAATCCGTGAGCTGCGTGTACCATGCACCGGTGCCCATTCTATCATTCGTGCTGGCTTTTGAGTCGATGAGGAGACTGATCACGGCGGTGGCATTGGTGCTGATGGTGCGTGGTGCGGCGGCCCAGGGAGTGGAGCTTCGCTTGACCGAAGAACTCCCGACCGGGGTAGTATATGAATTGACCGCTACGTGGCCGAGCTCGCTCAGGGCGGCGCTGGATTCGCTCCGTGCCTCTGAGATGACCTTCGATGTAGCAGTTGCGGTATCGCGCGGCGGACTCTTCGAACGCACGGCACTGATGCACTTGCCCGGGTTACAGCTTCCTGTCTTGCGTGTCCTTGCTTCGGACTTTGATGAAGTGCACATCTCGATGGCAGAAGGCGGAGAAGCCGCGTTGGAAGAGATTGATGCCTCCGCGGCCGAGGCAGTCGGGCTCGGCATAACCCGGAGACGTCCGGCGGCAACACTCNNACGATAGAGAAAGTGGAACATTGCGCCGGTACCGGCGGATTGTCGTCGCTGCAGACTGGTCGTACAACCAGACAGTACACGTCCCGACGAAAGCGCAAAAGAGTCATCATACGTCGGTTTCAGAGAGCGTACTGGCAAGCGGTGTCATCTACAAACTTGCGTTTCGCACGGAAGGCATCTTTCGGATCGACCGGGCATTTCTCACCGGGCTGCCGGGCATGAGTCTGTCAATGGAGTCTATCGATCCGAACACCGTCCAGGTCTACGGAAATGGAGGCAAGCCCGTGCCGGCGCTCAACAGCGCCGATCGTCCGGTGGATCTCGTCGAGAATCAGGTTACCGTTATAGGCGGCGGTGACGGCTCGTTCGATGAGGGGGATGCGGTCCTGTTTTATGCCAAGCCGCCGTCCGGTTGGAATTCGGTGATCCAGAGGGATCGGAATGGGAATCCGCTTCTCGACGACCAAGGAAGGGTGATCCGACACTGGGAACACTACGTCAATCCCTATTCGAACGACAATTACTACTTCCTTAAGATTGGCGGGGCGGAGAGTGCTGCCATCTCGGAAGTTGCCTTTCCGGCGGATCCAGACGCAATTGAGGTAACGGAGTCGGTAGGGCGCTTTTTTACCGATTTCGACGAGTTCATGTGGGCACGTGAAAGTCCACGTGGTACCGGGCATACGTGGGTGAGCACCAAACTCGATGATACGGGCATCGAAAAGCCTCTCCTCGACGGGCCCCTTGTTCCTGGATTGACTGATGGTACGTTGCTCTTCAGAGTGCGGGCAGCGGTTCAGTCCAATCCGTCAGCGACGCTGTACTTCAAGTCGGGAGGCATCGAACTTGCATCGCGAAATTTTGGGCCTGTCAGCAATATTTCTACGAACATCATCGCACGCAACGGAATTGTAGAATTCAAGCAGCCCATCTCACGCGGCGCACGACTGAATCTGGCAATCGAGCTGGAGGACCGACCCGGCAGCCCGAGCGCGGCGGTGGATTGGGTCCGCGTCTTCTATCCACGCGAATTGCGAGCCGAAGAAACACACGTGCGTTTTCACACCCCGATCGGGCAGGCGGGCGCATTTGAAATGGTTCTGACAGGCTTTTCGTCCGTCCCCACGGTGTGGGATGTGACCGAGCCTGGCGCGTACCGCGCGCTCGGCGTCCAGGAGATCAGTGGTACGTATCGCGTTCAGGTGACTGCCTCAGACGAAGACATACCGCGCGAACTGATTGCCTTTACGAGCAGCAACATTCAGACGATAGATTCGGAGACGGCGTGTCCTTCGGAGTCTGGTTGCGCGGTAGAAGGCCAGAACTTGCACGGCATCACGTCGCACCCCGACTTTCTGATCGTCACTCCGACAGTATTTCAAGCACAGGCAATGGAATTGGCCTCGATTCGTCGCACGGAGGGCATGGTTGTCGAAGTTGTGGACGTGCAGAAGATTTTCAATGAGTTTTCAGGGGGGCTTGCCGATATACGGGGAATTCGCGACTACATTCGCTTTATGTATGATCGCGCGCCGAGCAATGATGAGCTCCTACGGTATGTGCTATTTTTTGGTGACGGCCATTTCAATTACCGTGACCTTGGCGCTGCGGAGAACAACTTTCCGAATCTGATTCCTCCGTTCGAAACCGAGGAGTCATGGATTCCGGAGCTTTCGTACACGACCGATGATTACTTCGGGCTTCTTGATCCGAACGAAGGCCTTTGGCCGTACACGCGCACCGTGTACACTGGAAGAAACGCGTACCTTAACGAGCGGGTTGACGTGGGTATCGGGCGTTTTACCGTGCAGACAGTAGATGAGGCCGAAGTCATTCTCGGCAAGATCAAGCACTACGAAAGCGCCGACACGTACGGCCCTTGGCGAAACCGATACTTGTTCGTGGCCGACGACGGTCCGACGGGTACGATCGGGCAGCAGAACGACCAAGATCTCCATACGCACAACACCGATGTCGTGGCCGAAGTCGTCGACGACATTGCACCGGACATCAATCAGAAGAAGGTCTACGCGATTTCGTATCCGCGTGAATTCCTGAACGAGTGGCGCATACCGGGCGCGCGGAGGGATATTTTCGAATTGATCCGTGACGGAGTCCTCGTCGTTAACTTCAGTGGCCACGGGAGCGAAGATGGGCTCGCACAGGAAGACCTATTCAACAAAGAAGACGCCCGTGCACTACAGAATCTGGATACCCTGCCGATATTCATCACGGCAACGTGTTCTTTCGGGCGGTGGGACCGCTCGAGCACCCAAAGCGGCGCCGAGGAGCTTCTCCTTAATCCGGACGGTGGCGCAATTGCTCTCTTAACGACCGTACGCAGCGTGTATACGTCGGGCAATGCCACGACGCTGAACGTGGGGCTTAACGTGGCACTCAACGCGGAACTGTTCCTGCGCGATCCGGACGGGCAGCCGCGGCGGCTGGGAGACGTGCTGAGGATCACCAAAAACACCCGCGTCGGCTACGAAGGCAATAATCGTAAATTT
>JAAXGO010000162.1 GCA_012267425.1 Rhodothermales bacterium | reverse complement strand
TCCGCGCCGCGCCAACAATCCCCTTTTGCTGGCAGCCAACTACCACAAAATGAGACAACCAATCCCGTGGCTCGACAACAAAATGCTCCGCCTGAAATTTGCCTGAGCCCGAAAATGGTCACATCAGTAATTCCGAATGGGAATCCAGGCTAGCTTAATGCCCACGAGGGAATTGTAGTTGAGACATGTCGATGCCAAAACCGTCTGTCCCGACGCCATTTCCGATCTGGCGTGGCAGAGCGGTACTCAGGCAGGCCTCAGTCATTGCGTCCGAGTACCCTTGAACAGCCGCCCGAATCCTTGCCCAACTGCATGGATTACGACATGCTCCGTGGGTACCAACTGTCCAAATGGTGCGTTCCGGACAACTGCGATGACCTTTGGAAGGCTGAAATGAATGAGGGGGACTCTGATTTAGTCTTGCATTTTCAGGGTATCCTTGCCTTCCGGTTTTCTGCCATGTTTCAACTATCCTTCGAAAACGCCAGCTTCTTCACCAGGCCTAATAAGAAGATGCGCAGCAGCGTTTCCTGACCAAGATGGAGACGGTGATTCCGTGGGACGATATGCTCGCGGCGATTGCACCTCTATATATCCGAAGGAACAGCGGGGCCGTCCTCCGATACCGCTGGAGACCATGCTGCGCATCTACTTCATGCAGCAGTGGTTGGGGTATTCCAATCCGGCCATGGAGGATGAACTACACGATCACGCGGCTTTGCGGTGCTTCGCCGCCTGCAGCCTGGAAATGTTCCCGATGAGACCACTATTACAAGTTCAGACATTTTTGGAGCGCCATGATCTTTGCGAAAAGCTGGTTGTCCTCACCTGGAAGATCCTGTTGGCTAAGGGATGATGGTCAACAAGGGTGCGATCGTGGATGCGACCATCATTGCGGCACCGTCATCGACGAAGAATGCGTCTGATCAGCGAGATCCGGAGATGAAGCAGACGAAGAAGGGGAATACGTGCTACTTCGGCATGAAAGCTCATGTCGGGACGGACACTGGGAGCCTGGTGCACAGTGTCGTGGTGACGCCAGCCAACACGCACAACGCGGCTGTCATGTATGCATGTCTCCATGGTGGCAAGCAGGAGATGTACGGAGATAAGGCGTACGTGCATGCTGAGCGGAAGTAGCAAGCTGAGGCCAAAGGCGTGGCGGGTGCTCCGGGAGGACACCAGGAAGCGGAGCTCACGTGCGCGGATGCAGCCTTCAACCGCAAGAGCAACCGAACGCGCGCCAGGGTAGAGCACGTGTTTGGGATGTGATCAAGCGTCTGTGGGGCTACCGCAAGACCCGCTACCGGGGCCTGTACAAGAACGCGGCCCAAGTCTATACACTCTTCGCGTTGGCCAACCTCTCCATGGTTCGTGGCCGCTTGTCCCTGTACCGGGATTAGATATATCTTGGAGCCACTACCATCGGCTCTGAGACACAAAACACGCCCTGATATCCTATCAGGAAGAGTTCGAATGGTTCGTTTTTGCGTCCGCACACATACCCTTTCGCTCCATCAGCGTCCAATCCGCTCCATAGCTTCCGAATTCGGCTTTGATCAGAACTTCCTTAGTTGAATATGAACCACTGCAATCGCACGCGCTACCTCATTGTACTATCACTCGCCGCCGCGAGTGTCTCACCGGCGGTCGCCCAAGAACGTTGGCGCGACCTCGTGGTGACGGCGGAGTATCGCTGCTCGGTCTATGACCGTGACGATTACCGCTATCCGCCAACAGTAGAGCAGAACATCGTCACCGCCATGGGAGGGCGCATCTACAGTCCCTACACCGCCACTCACTTTGCATCGACGCACGATACGGATATAGAACACATCGTGGCCTTGTCGGAGGCGCACGATTCCGGCGCATGTGCATGGGATGGGATCCGTCGCCGGGCCTTTGCCCGCGACCTCGACAACCTGACGCTGGCGTCGCCAGCGGTCAACCGCAACATCAAGCGTGCCAAGGATGCCGCTGAGTGGTTACCCGCGAATAATCGCTGCTGGTATGCCAACCGAGTGGCGGAGGTTAAGCATAAATATGCGCTCACGGTGGACCCTGCCGAGGCCGCCGCTCTCAAGACGGTCCTGTCTGCCTGTCCCGATGTAGCCATGGTCGTCACCGACACTCCCGCCCGTGTAGCCACTCCCACCCGGGCAGGAGCGTGCGGGCCGTTCAAGAATTGCACCGCGCTCCGCCACACGCACCCGAACGGAGTCCCGCGCGGCCACTGCGCGTACCGTGCCAGTATGGACAGGGACCGGGATGGCTGGGCGTGCGAACGCTGACCCCGCTGCCTCCGTGGCAATGAGAAGGCGGCTCATGCCTGCATACCCGCGAAAATGCTTGCGCGTAAATTTGAATACCTCACTCAGGCTTGGAGCGGACTATTCTGCGCGTACAAAAAATGAATTCCGCACAGAGTGGTATAGCTTATTGCCCCCTCTTTTCACACTGCACTCCGCCGCCGAAAGGAACGCAAGCCGGGTTCCGGAGATTTATTCCCTTACTGCAGGCCCTCCGCGTACGAAATACGTGTTTGTCCCGTCTATCCTAAACGAACACAGTCTCCGATCAATGAAGACTCTCTCCCGCTTCCTCGCCACACTGGTCATCGTCTCGTGCTGTGCAGGCTCCGCCTTTGGCCAAGACGACCTTCCAGCCAAGACATGGATCTATTTCACCGACAAACTCGACAAAATGGGCAAGACCGTGACGGTCGAACCCGGGTACATTTCTGCACGTGCCCACCATCGCCGCACACTGCGTGCATCGAAAAATCGGCCGCTCCACGACGCACCAGTCTCTGCTGCGTACCTCGACGAGCTCCGAGACAGAGGAATCACGCCGATTCGAATTAGCCGGTGGCTCAACGCCATCAGTGCTCGAATACCAGAAAACCAACTCGAAGCCGTGCAGGCGCTGCCGTTCGTCCGGACACTGCGGACGGTGAAAAGTATCACGGTGCCACCAGTTCCAGATCTCGACCCAGAACCGATCCTGCAGTCCGCAGCCCCGCAGCCCGACAACACGACGGAGCTCAATTTCGGGCCGTCGAAAGGACAGTTGGAGCTGATCAACGCCATCGACGCCATCAACAACGGGATCATAGGCGAAGGGGTGGTGATCGGATTCTTGGATACGCGATTCGACATCGAATCGGAGCAGTACTTCGACCACGAGGTCTTCGATCATCTTGAAGAGGACCAGATCGAAGTGAAGGATTACACGACCGAGATGGGCGCCCCCCAGAGCAGCAGGCACGGTCTCAATACCTCATCCGTTGCCATCGGCTTCAAGGAAGGTAGGCTCATCGGCCCAGCCTACGGAGTCGAAAAAGTGTACGGTGCGATTACCGAATACGCGCCCTTCGAGGAAAACCAGGAAGAAGACGCCTTCGTGGAAGGCTTAGAATGGATGGAATCAGAGGGGGTGGACGTAGTCAGTGCGTCTCTTGGTTACTCTACCTTCGATGACGGGCAAGAGAGCTACGACCCAGAAGACATGGACGGCGACACCGCAACCACGACGATCGCCATGGACCTCGCGGCCGAGAAAGGTGTCGTGGTCGTAGCCAGCGCCGGCAACAGCGGAAACAGCAGTACTTGGAGCATCATTAGCTCTCCCGCAGACGGTGACAGCGTAATTGCGGTCGGTGCCACCAACACGTTCGGATACAGAGTAGGCTTCAGCAGCACGGGACCGACCGCAGACGACCGCATCAAGCCGGACGTCATGGCGCAGGGACAAAGTGTCCGCATCGCCAGCGGCAGTGGCGTTACAGCGTACTCCAGTGCCTCAGGTACGTCTTTTTCGGCCCCTATAGTTGCCGCTGTAGCCGCGCAGATCCTCCAAGTCGAGCCAAACCTGACACCGTACTCGGTTCTTGAGATTCTTCGCGATACGGCAAGTCGAGCCGACGAACCTGACAATTATTACGGCTGGGGTGTAATTGATGCGGGTGCTGCGATCGATATCGCAGAAGAGTGTGCCGACCCGCAGCAAGAGTGTGCCTATCGCGTGAGCGTGGAAACAGTGTCCGAACTTCCACAGACGTTCGATGCGAAACCGCCATACCCGAATCCCTTCAGCAACGAAGTCAGCTTCGACATCCATGTGCCTCGATCCGCAGCAAGCGTCAAGATCTCGCTCTTCAACCTCCTCGGGCAGAGAGTCGGCGTAGCATTCAACGGACCGATGCACGCAGGTGAACACACGGTGACCTACAGGAATGATACATTGCCGGCGGGGCTGTACCTCTACAACATAGAACACGGCGACGCACGAGTTACCGGCAAGGTTCTTCTTGTCAGGTAAAGCTTTCGGAGTGGGCAGACCCTCAGATTGCTATTGGTTTCGGGGCCCCAACAGCTCGCATGCTGACATTCACCCTGAGTTCGTGGCCGCTCGCTTTGTGCGCGGCCATCGCAGCCGTAGTCAGCTGGGCCGGCTACCGATACGCAAACCCCCGACTCGAAGGAACACCTCTCGCACTGCTAACGGCGCTGCGCTTTTCGGCGCTGTTCATACTTCTTGCACTTCTTTTCAAACCCACGTGGAAGAACCGTACCGTCGACGAGCGTGCGCCTCTACTCGCAGTCGTCTTGGATGAGAGCGAAAGTATTTCCGGAGCGTCCGCGCACGCAGTGCGCCGCATTGCGGACGCGGTGCCCCCATTTGACGGCGTGTCGCACCTGTACGGCTTCGCTTCCGAGGCGCGTAATCTGACCCATACCGACTCGCTTCGATTTGATGGCGCACGTACCGACATTACCGGAGCGCTCGTCCAAGTTCGGAATTCGCTTGAGGACAAAAACCTGCGCGGCATTCTCCTCATTAGCGACGGCCGATTCACTACCGGACGCAATCCAGTCCATGCGGCAGAGCGCTACGGCGTTCCTATTCACACCATCGCAGTCGGTGACACGCTCCGGCGCCGTGATCTGCAGGTACGCCGCGTTACGGCAAACGAAATCGCCTACGTCGACCAGACGCTCCCCATTCGGGTCCTTCTGCGCGCCGAAGGTGCGGACGAAGAAGTCGTTACAGTATCCGCAGTCCAGGGCTCCGACATTTTCTCGACCGAGTCGTTGCACCTTCCAAGTGGCAACGCCGACATAGAGGCAGACCTCAGTTGGACACCGACAAGTGAAGGCCTGCAACAGATTGTGGTCGTCGTAACACGCCTCAGCAACGAAGCAACATATCGAAATAACGTCGAGACGATTGCCGTGCGTGTTCTCAAAAGTCGCCGACGCGTCCTGCTCCTCGCGGCCGCGCCGGGTCCTGATCTGGCATCTGTGACGGCGCTTTTGCGTTCGGAGAACGCCGTCGTCTCGCAGTACGTCCAGAAATCCCCCGGTACCTACTACGCAGGACCCCCTCCAACGTCATTTGCGGAATTCGATCTCATCGTGCTGGTCTCCTTTCCGGGCACGGGCGCGGACCCAGCGATCCTGAGTCGCATTACAGGCGCCGCCGCAGACGGCACTCCGGTCCTGTTTCTTGCAGGCAGGTACACCGACCCCAGTGCGGTCAGGCGAATCGGAGCAGCTCTACCCGCACTACCGACACAAGTACGTGCGGGATTTGACGAAGTGTCGATCCTTCTCACAGGCGAGGGCACGCAGCATCCGGTCTTCGACATCTTGCTGCAGACGGCCGACCTGGACGGTCTCCCTCCACTTCTGCGCAAGCGAAGCGATTGGGTGCCCCGCCCCGAAAGCCGGGTACTTGCACACATCGGCATCCGCGGCGTGGGGCTTGACGACCCTCTCATCGTGGTCCGTGACCTCGGCGGGAGCCGATCTGCGGCACTGCTGGGCTCCGGCTTCTGGCGATGGCACAATCTCCCGGAAGATCTTCGCGAATACTCGGCGGTTTGGCCAGAATTGCTAAGCAACCTCGTGCAGTGGCTTACGACGCCCAAAGACGACCGTCCGGTGCGCGTGCGACCCGCCGAGGACATATTCGGCGGCGGAGAATCCGTTCAGTTCACAGGGCAGGTCTATGACGAAAGCCTCAATCCAGTCGCCAATGCCTCCGTCTCAGTCGAAATATCAGCACCCGACGGCATTACGTATCCGCACGCAATGGACGCGGTTGAAAACGGTAGATACGAACTCAACATCGGTGCACTCCCCGAGGGGGCCTACGACTACAAGGCAGAAGCGACGCTCGGCGATGTATCGTTCGGAAAAGACAACGGCACGTTCACCGTCGGCACACTGACACTCGAATTCAAAGACATAACCGCGGATGCGGCGCTACTACGCCAGATTGCGCTGCGATCCGGCGGACGATTTTTTACTGAAGCATCACTGAGCGACCTTCCGAGCACCTTGGCTGCCGACAGCCTGTTTCGTCCCATCGTGCGTGAAACGTCGACGTCGACCAACCTGTGGCAGCATACACTCATTCTTGCCTGTGTCATCCTGCTCCTGTCGACTGAGTGGATCGTACGCAAGCGCCGCGGTTTGCCATAATCATTCGAACATTGGAGGCTGCATCCGGTTACTTGGGGCAGATCCGACACTCTTATCGCCATGAATGCACGACGGTACCATCGCATCAAAACGGAAGCCGAATGGCGTAAGGCCTTGGACGTGTCTCATCGCGAGCCGGTTGCAATCTACAAGCACAGCAGCCTCTGCGAACTCTGCCTGATGGCTAGCGACAAACTCTCCGCACTTCAAAGCGACACCGATCCGCCGATCTACGAAGTCGTAGTCCAAGAGGCCCGACCGCTCTCGAATCTGATCGAAAAAGAACTCAAAATCCGGCACGAATCGCCGCAGGTCATCGTCCTCCACAAAGGCGACGCAGTATTCAACGCATCGCATTGGGACGTCACGGCGTCCGCAGTACGGGATGCCGTCGCGAGGACTGCCCTGTGACGCCTGGTAGGACTACTCGAACCAGCCTTCTTCGACGCCAGAATTCACCTCGATGCTCTCGACGGTTATCGACAGGCCCTCCGCCTGACTGCGGAACGGCAACATGAGACCGCCTTCTACGTCGCGGTAGTCCGACAGCATATCCGTCATCGGAAGCTCCGGACCTATCCCCATCCGTGCAGTAGCATAACCGAGAGCAAATGGCCTGCGGCTTTCAGTATCAACGTAGATGCGAAAATCGCTGCCTCCGGGCGGCGTAATCATGAGGACCTCTGCAATCTTATCTCCCAGCGCCTCCTCGCCAAGGTATTGCACGTCCACCTGATCCGAGTGGGCCATCAGATAGGCCAAGTCGCGCCAGAGAGCGGACGCAATCTGCGCTTTTATCCCGGAATGCATCGACTCAGGCCACATATCCGGAAACGTGAATGCGTCACCGTCCTTTGTAATCACGAATTCTCCCATCGGCAGACGCTGCACAATTCGTGCGCGGTCCGGGAAGACGTATGTATAGTCCGTCGTCATCGAGATTTCCTGATTGTCCGGCGTCGTAATGACAATCGATGCCTTGTAGCGAACTGATTCGATAGTATCAAAGGTCGACTGCCCACCAAGTGCCTCTATGACCTCGGCGAAGACCGCGCGGCCCTGGTCAAGCGTCTCTTCAGTGGCTTCCGGCGCTTCACTACCTGTAGGAATCGTGATATCGATTTCATTGACCGGGCCCAGGACCGACAGCGGCTCACCGAAGTCGTCGCTGTTGCCTACGGCCAGAATCTGCACGCGGTCCGGCTTGAGATACTTCTCTGACACGCGGTGGACATCGGCGGCTGTGGCGGCCTCGATGCCGGACTTGACATCGTGAATGAAATCCAACGGATAGTCGTAGTACTCGTACGTCATCACCCGACTAACGATCTCGGGGCGCGTGTCGAACCGAAACACGAAGGAATTCAGGTAGCTGTCCTTCGCCTGCGTCATTTCTTCGTCGGTTGGAGGCGCCTCACGCATCATCTCGATTTCCCGCAGCACCGAACGCGCGGCTTCCACAGTCGATTCACTCTTCGTCATAACGCCCGCATAGAATTGACCCGGACGGTCGTACGATCCGGTGTACGATCCGAACACCGCGTACGCAAGACCCTGATCGTCGCGAACATTCTGGAATAACCGGCTTGAGAATCCGCCGGACAGGACCTGGTTCATCACGCGTACAGCGCCGTAGTCCGGATGGTCATATGTCAATTCTCCCGCATGACCGAGAAGAATGGACGACTGCGTAACGTCATCTTTCTCTACGAGATTGACGCCGTAGTCCGTGATCGCAGGCATTTCCGGCGGCTTGGGCCGGGTAAATCCCTCCGACTTAGGCCAGTCTCCGAAGTGCTTCTTGACGAGGGCCGTCATTGCATCGGTGTCAAAGTCTCCCCAGATGCCCAGAATCACGTTGTTTGGATGGAAAAACGTCCCATGAAAATCAACCAGATCATCCCGCGTAATCGCATCCAGAGTCGAATACTCCGTCGAGCGCGCAAGCGGATGGTCGCTGCCGTAAATCAATTCGTCAAATTCCCGGTAAGCGATCCCTTGCGCATTGTCGTTGCGACGGGAGACTGCTGATTTCTCCTGTGTGATTGCGAGATCAATCTTGTCCTGCGGAAACGCCGGATTCCGTAGAACGTCCGCGACGATGGCCAAAACCTCGTCCGCGTGCTCCTCCAGCGTAGACATGAACACCGACCCAGATATCGAGCCAATCGACGTCTCCACACTCGCCGCGATGCTCTCTAAGCGTTCGTTGAGCGCATCGCCGGTCATCGTATGTGTACCGCCGGTCCGCATGACCGTACCTGTCACGCTTGCAAGCCCCACTTTGTCCGGTGTCTCCTGCGCCGCCCCACCACCGATTCGGGCGGACAGTCCGATAAGGGGCAGTTCACGGTCTTCGATGAGGAAGACAACCATCCCGTTGTCGAGCTCAACTCGTTTAGCTTCAGGGATCACGAAGTCCTTCAGCGGCGGATACTCTATCTCGGTGTAGTGCTTCTGGGCCAGGGCGGGCAATGCCGCCAAAAGGGCCACAGCGAGGATCCCGATACGTTTTTTCATGGTCATTCGTCGGAGTTCGATTCTTCGGAGGCAGTCTGGATCATGCCGACAGTTCTGTTGCTCTTGGTAAACGAGTCGGTAACGACCCGTACCACGTCATCAGCCTCGACGGCTTGGATGCGGTCAATGGCGCGAAACAGATTGCGCCAGTCACCCGTGACGGCTTCGTAGTACGCTAGGCTCCCGGCCAGGCCCGAATTCGACTGCAGGCTGCGCAAAAGTCCGGCCCGGGCGCGCGTCTTGGCTCTCTCAAGTTCCTGCTCCGTCACGCCGTTTTCGCGGATGTCGTCCAACACCTCGTAGAGCGCCTCCTCCAATTCAGCAGGCGTATGTCCTTGTGTCGGGACGGCAAAGAGGAGAAACATATTCGGGTACTTATCCCCTGGGAAGCCATTGATGGCCGACACTTGCAGGGCGAGTTTGTCTTCCTCGACGAGTTTTTTGTAGTAGCGACTCGTGCGCCCAGTCGACAGGATGTCCGACAGGACGGAAAACACCGCATCGTCGGGATGGAGCCCACTCACTTTGTGGTAGCCGACGATCAGAAACGGTTGCGTGGCTTCCTCGATGACCACCCGCCGCTCCGCGATCTGTGGCGGTTCGACCGTCTCTACCGGATCGGGCGGCGACCCACCGGCAAGGCGCCCGAAGTATTTCTCGGCGAGATCCCTGACCTCCGCAGGATCCACACTTCCGACAATGGCGATCGTGAGGTTGCTGGCACCGTAGTACTTCTCAAAAAAGTCAACCGCCTCCTCACGCGTGAACGACTGTAGATCGGACATGTGGCCGATCACCGGCTCACCGTACGGATGGGCCTTATAGGCAGTCGCGAGGAATTCCTCAACAAGCCTACCGACCGGGTTGCTTTCGGTGCGCATGCGGCGCTCTTCCATCACGACGTCGCGCTCGACATAGAACTCCCGCAGCACCGGATTCAAGAAGCGATCGGATTCTAAAGAGAACCAGAGCTCGGTTTTGTTAGCCGGCAGGCTGTAGAAATACAGCGTAGCATCGGCGCTTGTACCCGCGTTCAGTCCGGTACCTCCGGCACGCTCGATCACTTTTTCGAACTCGCCGTTTTCTACCCACGCAGCGGCGGCCTCTTTCGCACTCTCGAATGCGCTCTCGTGCTGAGCGACGGTCGCGGAATCCGACGACGACCAGAGGGACGCCTTCAGCGCACCGTACGCCTCGTCCACGACCTGCATGGCTGCAAGCTCTTTTTCCAGATCTTTCGATCCAATAGTATCTGTTCCCTTGAACGCCATGTGCTCGAACATGTGCGCCATGCCAGTAATGCCCTTTACTTCGTCCACTCCCCCAACGTCAGCATACGTGTAGAAAGAGACGACAGGCGCTTCGTGGCGCTCGAAAACAACGAATGTCAATCCGTTTTCGATCGTGAATTCCGTCACGTTTTCCTCGAAGCGACTCAGCAATTCCTGCGCCGGTGCAGGAACGGTCACGAGGCAGGCAATCGCGATAAGACAAGCGATACGCAGGTAATAGCGAAGTGGTGTCATCTGCAAACCCGAAAGAGAAACATGGTAAATACAGCCTGTACGCACGGCTCATATAAGGGTTGCACTACTTGAGGCGCACGATCGTAATGCCTGGATTGCCGGCAGCCGTTTCAAATTCGCTGATCCTGGTGTCGTTGGGCAGAAAATCGCGGATGGCATTCGAAAGCTGCCACGTACCGACGCCGTGAAGGATTTCGACTTCGTCAAAGTCGGCCGCAACCGCGCGGTCGATGTGGTGCTTTACTGCTACGAGCGCCTTGTCGACCCGAAATCCGTGAAGGTCCAGTCTCTTACGCGCACCCCTAATCCGGGGTGGAAAACGCACAGTAGGTCGCTTCTTGCCGCCTGTGATCTTCTCTAGCCGCCCAACATCGACCGGCCACCGGTTCGACCCAAATACGACGACAGCTTTTCTACCATCACGGTCTACGATTTCTCCAATTTGGGATTGCCCATAAAGCCGCACACGGTCTCCCACTTTGAAATCCTCACTCGGCTTTTTCGGCGTAGCTGCTGGCACTCCCTCATCTCTTGGGAGCTTGCGAGGCTTGGAGCCTTGCGGTTTCGACGGGAGCATTGAAAGACGCCGCTCGAGTTCCTGGGTGCGCAACTCGAAGGTGGCGATCAGATCTTCCAGCGCCCGTTGCTTAGAACCGATCAGCGTGCGGGCCCTTTCAAGGACGTGCATATCAAGGTGCATGCGCTCGGCAATATCGAATGCGTACGACGATCCCGGCAAACCCTGGCTGAACAGGTACGTCGGGCACAGCGTCTGGCGGTCGAACTCCATGGAGCCGTTTTCGACACCCGCTGCCTCGTGAGCCCAAGCCTTAAGCGTGCCATGGTGAGTGGTCACGATCGTGCGTGCCCCGGCTTTCGTAAGCCGCTCCAGGGCTGCCTGCGCCAAGGCTGCACCTTCTGACGGGTCCGTTCCCGTTCCGATTTCGTCAATCAGAATGAGAGCGTGGCGGTCAGCGTCCGCAATCATACGCTGCAGCCCCCTGACGCGCGCACCGAAGGTAGAGAGATCGTGTTCGATTGACTGCTCGTCGCCGATCTCTACGAGAAGGCGGTGCACGAGACAAAACGACGAATGCTGATGTGCCGGCACGGGAATGCCGTAGGAGAGCATCAGCACAAACAGCCCGACAGTTTTCATGGCCACCGTCTTACCGCCTGCGTTCGGACCGGTTATGACAAGCGTCGTGGTATCCTCTCCGATCAACAGATCAAGCGGCACGACACTCCCTTGCTGAAGAAGGATGAGAAGCGGATTGCGTCCTTGGCGGATGTCAAATACGCCGCTTCTGTTCAGGCGCGGAACGACTGCCTGCAAGCGATTTCCGAGGCGGGCCTTCGCCTGTACCAGATCGAATTGAACCATACACAGAAGGTTGCGATGCAGCGTCTCTCCTACAGCACGGATGCGGGTGGTCGCCAAGCGCAGTATCCGTTCGACTTCGCGGCGTTCATCGCCTTCGAGGATGCGAACATCGTTATTGAGCGCCAGGCACGCGGCGGGCTCCATGTAAACAGTCTGCCCACTTGCCGACTGATCGTGAACGAACCCCCTCACCTTGCGCTTCGCCTCGGCGTGAAGTGGAATTACCATGCGTCCACCGCGCAACGTTGGCTGCATTTCAGAGGCATACCCTCTCTTCTGCGCTTTTCGCAGTTCTTCGTGGACCTTCGCACGCACGGCGGCGCGCTTGTGGCTTAAGAGCCGTCGTATTCTTCGCAGGTCCGCTGATGCCGTATCCCTCACCGCCCCTTCTTGGTCCACAATCTCGTCAATGAACTCCTCCAGGCCGCGGAGCTCCGTAATGCGACCGGTGAGTTTGGCCAGCTTCTGGTACCGCCCGTCGGCAAAGAACGCGCGCAGGCGGCGCATCGCACCAGCAACGGCACGCACGGAGACCAGATCTTTCGGTTCAACCCACGCCCCGTCGGGCGCTGCCCGCACCAGGACGTCGCGAATATCGATATGACCGCCAAGCGGTACGGACTCACCCTTCGTAAGAGCCTCCTGCAACTCGGCGACGCGCGACAGTTCGGTGCGGACGACCGCTTCATCGTGCGACGCCTTCATGTCCCGCAGCGCATCCTCGCCCATCGAGCTCAACAAAAGCTCGCGGAGCCGCCTGCGGATCTCGGAGAAACCCAGATTCTCCTCCGCCGTCTTTGGATGTACTTGCATGACACGCCCGAGAGTGCGGCGTATGAATCCAGAGTCTGATGGTAAGATCCTGCGCTTCATAATTCCCCGTTATTGAAGGTATCGGCGATCCACATGCGCGAAATAGCGCCGCCGGACGGCGCACATCGCATCGAGTAGTATCTGTTGACCACAGCGGAGATACGTACGGCGGAAGAGGCGCAGCAAATGGTAGAGTACTACACGCTACGCTGGCGCGTGGAGGACATCTTCCGGATTCTCAAAAGCGGCTGCAAGATAGAGACGTTGCGCATGCAGCATGCGACCGCCTTGCACAAGGCGATTACGCTGCAT
>JAAXGO010000161.1:457-1079 GCA_012267425.1 Rhodothermales bacterium | reverse complement strand
ACCGGGAGGTCGCTCCTACAGGGATTGTAGCGTCAGAACACGAATTCAACTGCCTTAGCATGAACCTTCAGGTGTGCAATATTGTCACTTCTATTCATTTTCACGCCACACCCTGAAGAGCGAAATAATTCTACTCATCCGTGTATTCAAACTGGAAAGCATAAAGGCTCGCCTGATGCAGATGGAACACGACGCGCACCGGTTTGTTCCACAACGATCGGACATCGCTGCTCCCGTTCCATCGGACCGTATGCCAAATCTGTTTGGGGTCGTCGGAATACACCGGGTCGCATTCTTCGACTGAAAAGCCCTCATACGGCTTGAATTGGGGATCGAGCACCTCCGCGCGGATGTATCCGCCGTAGGCTTCCGCGTTGAGCTTGAGCGTGTCGCCCTCGAAAACGAACTGGCGGGTGGTGACCTCACCCCGTTCGTACGACGGCTTCAGTTCCGCCCAGCCGTCTTCACGCAGGATGAGGATACCGACGGAGCAGGCGCCCATTCGGGGATAGGTTCCGAGGGCGTCGACGAGTTTTTGCCGATCCGTAGTCGCCCGCTCGTAATTCTCCTCCGGCGCCATCGTGTTATTGGGACGCTGTTTCTCGGGACGCGCGCCGTAGAC
>JAAXGO010000161.1:0-386 GCA_012267425.1 Rhodothermales bacterium | reverse complement strand
GGACCGTCGTCGCCCGCGCGGCGCCAGTGCTTCCCGTCTCGGCTGGCGTACAACGAGAGGTGCGCGTACGCGTGGTCGTGCCAGTTCCAATCTCCGGGGGCGCACCGGATAGGCTCCGCCATGAACTCCGTCGCCACGCCGATGTATTGACCACCGACCTTGCGCACCGACATGTCGTGAAATTCAAGGTGGGGCGGGAGGTTCGGCTCCCAATCCACGGAAAGCACCACCTCTTTCGGCGACCAATTCATGTAATCGGCGCTCTCCTGCCGTCCAATTTGGCGCTTGCGGTGCAGCATATTCCAGTGGTGCGAATACTGGCTGTAAGAGATCCACTTCTGAATGGACTCGTCCCAGATGGGGCGCTGGTAGTGGTGATGTTGGTA
>JAAXGO010000160.1 GCA_012267425.1 Rhodothermales bacterium | reverse complement strand
GACATCAAACTTGCTCCCGGTGTAACCAACCGCGGCGGGCTGGCCATCATCGGCACGGAGCGCCACGAAAGCCGCCGCATAGATCTGCAGCTGCGTGGGCGTTCTGGGCGGCAGGGAGATCCGGGCGAAAGCCAGTTCTACATCTCTCTCGAAGATGACCTGATGCGGCTCTTCGGTCCTGACCGCGTTGCGCGGGTCATGGACCGTCTCAAGCTCGAAGAGGGAGCCGTCATCATGCACCCTTGGGTGACCAAGAGTATCGAGCGGGCGCAGAAGAAAGTTGAACAGAACAACTTCGCGATTCGCAAGCGCCAGCTCGAATACGACGACGTGCTTAACTCGCAGCGCCAAGTCATCTACGATCGCCGGATGCAAGCGCTAAAGGGTGAGCGCTTCCACGGCGAAATCCTCGACATGCTTTACAAGGTGGTCGAGGAAATCGTTTACCGCCACCACGGGGACGGCAACGTGGAGGAGATGCACGAGGACCTGCGTCGTACGTTGGCTTTGGATTACGAAATCGATCGAAAGCGATTTTTCGACTTAGGCGAGAACGGCGTGCATGAGGCGGTGTTTGAAGCCGCGCTCGACTTCTATCAGCGTAAGCGCGCGGCACTCGCACGGCCTTTTCTCGAGAGCATCCAAAGGCTTGCCAATAGTGACGCCGAAAACAAGCCGGAGCGCGTCTTCATTGATTTTACCGACGGGCATCGCGGGCTCCGCACCGTTGTCAAAGTCGAGGACGTTCTTACGACGCAGGGGCAGGAAATCAACCATGGCCTCGAGCGTACCACGATGCTCACGCTCATTGACGAACGGTGGACGGAGCATTTACGGTCGCTCGACGAAGTTAAGGAGGGCATCGGGCTGCGCGCCTATGGCCAACGTGATCCCCTCGTTGAATACAAGATGGAGGCGTTCCGCCTCTTTAAGGATGTGCTCGAGCAGATCGGGCGCGACGTCGTCAGCTTTGTGTTCCGGGCGGGGCCGATAGTGGACAAGCGGCCGCGCAGCGCGCAGCCGGCTCGACGCAGAAGTCGGATGGACCGGAAAAGAGCCCAGACGCGCCACGATTCTAAGGAGCCAAGTTACGGTGTGGGTAACGGACGGGAGCGTGCAGCGGATCGGGACCCGAGTGCGCGCAAACAGCCGGTGACGGTTGGCGAGAGGGTCGGGCGGAACGATAGGTGCCCGTGCGGCAGCGGCAGGAAGTATAAACACTGCCATGGCCGGGCCGGGTAGTGGTGCACGTGCGCAACCGGTAATCCGGTATGCTGAGGACGCTGTACATTCGCGACTACGCGCTGATCAGTGAGCTCGATGTGGAGTTCGAAGATGGACTCAACGTGCTGACGGGAGAAACGGGAGCGGGCAAGTCAATCATCGTGGGTGCACTCAATCTTATTCTAGGAGACCGCGCGTCCACAGAATTGGTCAGAAGCGGCAGTCGCAAGGCAGTTGTTGAGGGTATCTTCGAGGACACGCAGTCCCCGCAGCTGGAGTCGATCTTGCGTGCTAACGACATCGAGGTCGAAGAGGGCGTCATTCTGCGCAGGGAGGTAACTCGAAGCCACAGCCGTGCATTTGTCAACGATTCTCCTACCACGCTGACGGTGATGCGCAAAATAGCGGCCCACCTCATCGATCTGCACGGCCAGCATGAACACCAATCGCTTCTCAGAGAAAAGAATCATCTCCAGCTACTGGACAGCTACGGACGACTCGGCGGGCTCGTGGTGGAATACGAGGGCCTTTTCGCCGAAGTGGCACGCCTGACCGAGGAGCGGAGCAATCTGGCCGGGCAGGAGCGGCGACTTCAGGAGCAGCGTGAGCGACTGGCCTTTGAAATCAAGGAAATAGATGAGGTGGCGCCCGAACCACGGGAAGAAGAAGCTCTCGACACGCAGCTGCGGATACTGGAAAACGCCGAATGGCTCTACGAAACAACTGCGCGTCTGTACGAATTGCTCTATGCATCCGACGGGGCCATCGGCGATCAACTCGTGGTGGCGCGTAATGAGTTACAGGCCATTGCGCGCGTAGATCCATGCTTCGACGCGGCCCTCGAAGAAGTCCGTTCAGCACAGATCACAGTTGCCGACGTAGCGACGCAGCTGCAGGACTACAATGCGCGGATCGAGTTCGACCCTGACCGACTGGAAATCATACGTGAGCGGCAGAGCCAGTTCGAGCGGCTTAAGCACAGGTACGGCGGCACAATCGAGGCTGTGATTCAGCACCGGGATGAGATAGGGCGCCTCCATGACCTCGCGCTGAATTTTGAATCATCCTTGTCGGAGCTCGATTCGCGTATCGAGGCTGCGCAACGGGCGCTGTCTCAGGCAGCATTGCGGCTTTCGACAAAGCGTCACGAAGTGGCAGAGCGTCTGGAAGGTGCGATCGGCGCCGAGCTGGCGAAACTCGGCATGCCCGTAAACCGGATACACGTGGACTTCCGTCGCCGGGAAGACATGCAGGGATGGATTAGTCTAGCAGTGGCAGGGCGTGCTGCAAAAAGGTACACTGCGTTTGCATCTGGAATGGATCGCGTCGCCTTTTACATTTCTACAAATGTCGGAGAAGAGCCCAAGCCGCTTGCACGCGTGGCCTCCGGCGGCGAGATAAGCCGTATCATGCTCGCGATGAAGGCGATTTTGGCCAAGACGGACCGCCTTCCAATTCTTGTTTTCGACGAGATCGACAGAGGGATTTCCGGCAGGATCGCCCGCAAGGTGGCGGAGAGCATGCGGCAGTTGGCCCAGTATCACCAGATCATCGCCATTACACACTTACCGCAAATCGCTGCGCTTGGAAGCGCGCATTTCAGTGTCCAAAAGACGGTCGAAGATGGGCGCGCGAAAACGCATATCCGCCGCCTTGAAGAAGTCGAGCGCGCCGAACACGTCGCTGAACTTATCGTCGGGACGGGAATCACGCAGGCAACTCTGGAAAGCGCCCGTGAGCTCATGGCTTCCGGCAGCATAACCGAAGGCCAACCGCATGCCGCAGCATGAGCTTGCAGGCACGCCTGCACCGTCCGACCGTCTGACGAACGTCCCGCGATTGGTGGCGGCGTATTTTGCGCGCAAGCCGGATGCAAAGAACGACGGGGAACGTGTTTCCTTTGGCACGTCGGGCCACAGGGGATCGGCCTTGGCGGCCACGTTCAACGAGGATCACGTTCTTGCAATCGCGCAGGCGGTCAGCGATCTGCGCGATGCGACCGGGCCACTCTATATCGGCCTCGACACGCATGCGCTTTCCGAGGCAGCTTTCGTCACGGCTCTGGAGGTATTCGCGGCCAATGGCGTTTCGGTTCGCGTGCAGCAGGACCTCGGCTATACACCGACGCCGGCGGTATCGCACGCCATTCTGCAATGGAATACACACCACAGGGAAAGCCACGCGGACGGCGTTGTTATTACGCCATCGCACAATCCTCCGGAAGACGGAGGTTTCAAGTACAATCCTCCGAGCGGCGGGCCGGCCGATACGTCAATTACCACGGCTATCCAGGATCGGGCGAACGAACTCCTGGAATCAGGCTTGCGAGGTGTGCGGCGTATCCCCTACAGACGGGCCGTAGCGGCAGCCACGACGGAGTTTTTGGACTTTGTGCAGCCGTATGTCGACAACCTGGCCGATGTCGTAGACATGGATGCTGTCCACGCCGCAGGCCTCAAGATCGGCGTCGATCCAATGGGTGGCGCTGGAGTCGACTACTGGGAGCCAATTGCCGATCGATACAATCTGGATCTTACGGTCGTCAACACACGCGTCGATCCTCGTTTCTCCTTTATTCCGCTTGACCATGACGGCCGAATTCGTATGGATTGCTCGTCGCCGCATGCCATGGCGAATCTCATCGGGCTCAAAGACCGCTTTGACGTGGCGTTCGGCAACGATCCCGACGTGGATCGTCATGGGGTCGTGACTCGGAGTGCGGGGCTTTTAAACCCAAACCACTACCTGAGTGTGGCAGTTTGGTATCTGTTCCAAAACCGGCCGGAATGGAATGGAGATGCGGCGGTAGCTAAGACGCTTGTTACAAGTTCCATGATTGACCGAGTGGCTGGTGGCCTTGGCAGGCGGCTCGTTGAGACTCCGGTCGGTTTCAAGTGGTTCGTACGCGGGCTTCTGAGCGGGACGTACGGATTCGGGGGAGAAGAGAGTGCGGGGGCCTCGTTTTTGCGCCGTAACGGCACGGTGTGGACTTCCGACAAGGACGGAATCGTGATGGCACTCTTAGCTGCCGAAATCACCGCAAGAACTGGCCGCGATCCTAGTGAGCACTACAGGGAGTTAGAGCGAGAGTACGGACACTGCGTGTACGAACGTGCAGACGTCCCTGCAACTGCGGAGCAGAAGGCCGTGCTCAAGCGGCTGTCTCCTGAAACCGTAACGGCAAGCGTGCTGGCCGGTGAACCTATCTTGCGCATCCTCACCCGCGCCCCGGACGGCGCTGCGATCGGCGGCCTCAAGGTAGTTACCGAGAACGGCTGGTTTGCTGCTCGCCCTTCGGGCACGGAAGACATTTATAAGATCTACGCGGAGAGTTTCAGGGGGGCGGATCACTTGAATGCTATCCAGGATGAGGCGCGAGCGATCGTAGCGGGTGCGTTCCGTTCGGCGGGACTTGTAAGCGACTGAACTATGATTGAGTCCATCAGATTCGGAACTGACGGTTGGCGTGCGGTCGTTGCGCGTGACTACACGTTTGCCAATCTACGACGAGTCACAGCCGGGACGGCGGCATGGCTCGGATACGCGGGCACAGTCGTAGTCGGCCACGACGCGCGATTCATGGGGCGCCAGTTTGCGGAGTACGTCGCGCGCTCTTTGGCCACGGACGGCATACATGTACTACTTGCAAAAGGAGTGACGCCTACGCCGGCGATAAGTTGGGCTACGAAGGAATACGGGGCGGAGGCCGGCATTGTCATCACGGCAAGTCACAATCCGCCTGAGTATAACGGGTACAAAGTTAAGGCGGACTTCGGCGGCCCAGCGACGCCGGAGATGATTCGCACCATCGAGCGAGGGATTCCACTCGTCGCCGAATCGCGCGCGCTGCCTGACCTTGCCTCCCTGGCGGCCAATATCGAAACCGCCGACGTACGTGGAGCCTACCTCGAGGCGCTTCGTAGCCTCGTCGACCTTAAGGCGCTCAAAAAGGCAGGACTCTCCATCGGGCACGATGCCATGTACGGTGCGGGGCAAGGGTGCCTAGCGGAACTTCTAGGCCCCGTGCGGGAAGTGCACGCGACGTTCAATCCGTCCTTTGGCGGCCTGATTCCCGAGCCGATCAGGCGGAATCTGGGCGAATTCTCCCGCGTGATCGTTCGCGAGGGTCTTAACGTTGGTATCGCCAATGACGGGGATGCAGATCGGATTGGCGTGCTGGATCAGACCGGCAGTGAGGTGACTGCACACTTCATTCTGGCACTCTTGTTCAAGTACATGCACAAGGAATTCGGACGACATGGTGCCGTTGTCAAGACATTTGCGACCACGCATCTGTTGGACCTTATGGGGGATGCTTACGGTCTCGCGGTCGAGACGTATCCCATCGGCTTTAAACACATCGCGCCACGGTTTGTGGACGGCGACGTACTGGTCGGTGGCGAGGAGTCAGGCGGAATAGCCGCTGCGGGTCATATCCCTGAGCGCGACGGTATATACGTCGGGCTGCTTCTACTGGAAATGATGGTCAAACGAGGTAAGAAGCTCAGTGAACTCGTGCACGAATTGACCAGCGAGTTCGGCCCCCACGCGTATCACCGATCCGACATTCGCACATCTAAAAAGAAAACTGAAGAAATTGTCGAGCGGCTGCGGCTCGATGGAGGACTCGACCGCTTGGGCGGGCAGCCTGTAGTAGACATAGACACGCTCGATGGGCATAAACATTTCTTCGAGGGTGGTTGGCTTTTGATACGTCCGTCGGGGACCGAGCCAGTTTTGCGTATCTATGCCGAGGCGGAGGCGGAGGCTACCGCACGCGGGCTCGTCATAGACGCCGCTCGACAGCTGGGCATAGCGGATGAACTGCGGTAGGCACGTTCAGGGAGCGAAAGAGCCCCCCAGCCGGGCGCAGAGTTCTTCCAGGTATCTGCGATCGGTCTCGTGGAACGCTGCCGGATAGTCGGAGTCAACATCCAGTACTGCCAAGAGCCGACCGTCTGGTGTGACAATGGGGACCACGATTTCGGACTGCGTGGTTGAAGAGCAGGCAATGTGGTCGGATGCGGAGGAAACGTCGTTTACGAGTTGCGTGGTTTTGGTCCGTGCCGCCTTCCCGCAGATGCCGCGTCCGATAGGGATCCGCAGGCAGCCGTGTGTCCCTTGATACGGTCCTACGACGAGAAGATCGTCGGATACGGCCCGGTAGAATCCGGTCCAGTGATAGTATTCGAACGTGCCGTGCAGCTCGCAGGCCACGGTTGCCATAGCGGCAATCCAGTCATCTTCGCCGTCAAGTAGTTGTGAAATACGCCTGAAAGCCGCGTCGTATCGCTTAGATCGATCACTCATGAAAAGTGGAGGCGTTGCTAGTAAGTTCTTGGGGACCCATTGGGTCTATGTAGGGGTACATGCTACGCAGCGATTTACAAACGATTCCCCCCCCCCAAACGATGATGAAGAAGAAGGCCAGAGCCTTCGTAGGGATTGCACTTCTTTTGGCGTGCGGAGGTATCCGAGCCTCGGCGCAGGAAATCTCTCCCGATGTAATTCGTGCGAACCTGGAGTATCGCATCCCACAGTTGCGTGGATCCGATGTCGTGATGGGTATGATTACCGAGAGCGCCGTGGACGGACTTCACGAAGGGTCGTTTACCGTCAACGGCAATCAGACGTTTCGATTTTTGCTGTCCGCCGAGCGGCAGGAGCTTTTTCTCCTTGCGGTCGAGCCAATCGATGTCAGTTTGACGGAGCAGGACATTGCCGTGCACCTTGAAGAAGAGCGCGTGGCAGAATTGGCCGCGGCACGGGATCGGCTGGACAAACTCAACGGATTTTCGGCGGGTATGCCCATGCGCGGGGCCGCGGACGCAGCGATCACGATTCATGAGTTCTCGGATTTTCAGTGTCCGTACTGCAAGCGCGGCTTCACGACGATTGAAGAGCTCCTCGCAAAGCACGCGGATGTGCGGTTCGTCTATCTGCATTATCCGCTCGACTTCCATGAATGGGCAAAGCCTGCTGCCATCGCGAGCGTTTGCGCCGCCAATCAGACCAGTGATGCCTTCTGGACGCTCCACGACGCGTATTTTCACGATCAGGATGCCATTACGTCCGAGAACATTTTGGACAAGAGCCAGGACTTCCTCCAGGGCACCGGTATAGACCTGGCTGTATGGAAAGCCTGTGCGGGCGACGATGCATCAGCTGCGTATCACGGTGCAAAAGGTGAAGTGGAAGCTTCGATCGCTCTCGGCAGCAGCTACGGTGTAACCGGAACGCCGGGCTTTTTCATCAACGGCCATTATCTGAGCGGTGCCCAGTCGCTTGAGACGCTCGAGTCGCTGATGGACGAGATCCGGGCGGAAGTAGTGAAATAGGACGGGGTTCAGATACCCATTCCGCCGGTTACTTCCAGAGTGTGGCCGGTGACGTAGGCGGCCAATGGGGAGGCCAGAAGCACAATACCTCCGGCGGCTTCCTCGACCGTCCCGGGCCGCCCAAGCGGGATCTCCGAAAAAGCCGCGTCGCGCATTGTGGTCGGAATGCCGAGCGTGACGGTGTGCTCTCCTACGGCCATCTCGTCGCCCAGCTCTTTTGGCCGTGTAAGCCGCGTGTCTATGAATCCAAAGGCAACGGCATTGCAGCGGATGCCGAATGCCCCCCATTCCCTCGCTACGGTTTTTGTAAGGCCGATGATGCCCATCTTTGCCGTTGCGTAGTTGACTTGGCCTGTACGGCCGTGCAGCCCGGACGTCGATGAGACATTGATGATGCACCGTGGCTTTGTGGGGCTCTGTTGGCGCGCGATTTCCGCTTTAGCTTCGGCTCGCCAGTGGCGCGCCACCGATCGAATTATTCTGAACGGCGCCGTGGCATGCACCTCCAGAATCTCGTACCACTGGTCGTCCGGCATTTTGTGAAGCATGCCGTCCCACGTGAACCCTGCGTTGTTTACGAGGACGTTTAACCCTCCTGCGATCCGGTACGCGGCGTCGATAGCAAGGTCTGCAAAGGTCGAATCCGTTACGTTGCCCGGTACTGCGTGCGCCTGTGCTCCACCTGCCCGCAGTCGTTCGACGACGGACAGGCAGGTGTCTTCATCGAGATCGTTGACGAGAACGCATGCTCCTCGTTCGGCAAACATACGGGCTGCCGCGGCTCCGATTCCTCGTCCGGCGCCCGTAATGAGTACGACTTGATCGCTGAACATGGAGAATGATCGGGTCGGTTGGGGTATTTGAATCCCAGCCTGGGCGAAAGGTCCGATGCCCTACCGGTTCCGGTGGTATTTGCCTTTTCATCAAGATGCATCTGGAGTGCCGTGCTGCACCTGCGGGAATGTGGGCCAACGGCGAGAGGCGGCGGCACTACGCTGCCAGCATTGCGGCGTTTTCGGTGCCAGAGTGCGTGGAAGGGTATGCAAAAATGCCAGGAGCCAATCTGGATGCCGCTGTAACAAAGTTCTCTTAGCCCCCGTAGCGCGCCTAGAGATTCGTCCTTCACAGTGCCTCCTTGGACCCATGCATCGACTCTTCGCCGCAGTATTCGCCCTGATTCTTGTCGGTGCAATCTCCCGAGCACCTGTGTCCAGTGCACAGTCCATCGAGGATCCGGACGGCCCCCATGCCACGCAGCTAGACGAGTTTATGCCCAATATTTTGCCCTCGATGACCGTGCGACGAACGGCCTCGCCGATCAAGATTGATGGAGTGATCGATGATGCCGCCTGGAGTACGGCAGCGCGCGCAGTGAATTTTTCCGAAGTGTTTCCGGGAGATCAGACGAAGCCCCCGGTCGACGTTGCGGCGATGATCGCCTATGACGCCGATAATCTGTATGTCAGCTTCACGGTCTCGGATGATCCAAGTGCGATCCGGGCCAGTTTGAGCGATCGCGACGCCATCTGGGAGGATGATTACGTCGGACTTCTTTTGGATCCGAATCAGGACGGACAGAGCCTGTATTTCATCGCGTCGAATGCGTTGGGGATACAGGGCGATACGCGTATATCTTCCCAAAACGAAGATGTTGGCTTCAACCTGATCTACCGCTCGGAGGGCCGCATTACGGAGGCGGGTTACCAGGTCGAAATGGCCATTCCGTTCAAGAGCTTGCGGTTTCCGAATAAGGACGTCCACACGTGGCGCAGCACGTTCTGGATTACGCATCCACGTGAAAGCCGTGGGCAGTATTCGTGGGCTGCCATCGATCGTGACAACCCGTGCTGGCACTGCCAGATGGGCATGCTCACTGGCATTCGTGACGTGCGGTCGGGGAGAAATTTGGAAATCCTGCCAGCGGTGACGGGAGCGGGTGCCGGGGCTCTCACCGATTTAGCCGATCCGAGGGGTGGATTCGATAACGAGAGGGTCAGATTCGAGCCGTCAATCAACCTCAAGTATGGGATAACGTCCGCGATGACAGTCGATGCGACGATTAATCCGGATTTCAGTCAGATTGAATCGGACGCGGCGCAGGTGGACGTTAACTCGACGTTCGCGCTTTTTTTTGAGGAGCGTCGCCCATTCTTTCAGGAGGGATCCGACCTTTTCAGTACGGAAATTCAGACTGTGTACACGCGGTCGATCAACGACCCGATCGTGGCCAGCAAGCTGACTGGGCGATTTGGTTCGACCAGCGTGGCGTATATCGGTGCACGGGACAATACATCTCCGCTTCTGCTTCCGTTCGAGGAGGAGAGCGACCTGGTGCAGGCGGGAAAGAGCTTCTCGAACATCTTGCGCGTAACGCACAGTTTTTCTGACAACGCATATCTTGGTACGCTGGCAACGGATCGACGGCTGGACGGAGGAGGAGCTGGTTCCACGATCGGTGTCGATGGATCGCTGCGTCTCTGGAAGAATTACAAGGTGGACGGTCAATTTGTCGTCAGCCGGACTGCAGAGGCCAATAACGCAGCTCTATCGGAGGGCATTGTCGATCTCACGTTTGGCAAAGCAGGCTATACTGCTGCGCTGGATGGCGAGACCTTTTCGGGGCATGCTCTCGCCACGGAATTCGAACGTGACGGGCGTTACTGGTACTTCGAGATCGGATACCAGGCGTACAGTCCCACCTTCCGCGCTGACAACGGCTTCGTTCGTCAGAATGACAACCGGCGCTTTTTCATGTTTCAGGGTGTCACCCTTTATCCGGAAAAGCAGATCTCGTTTATCGATCGCATTCGCCCCTACGTCGTTGTGGGCCGAGCCTGGAATTTTGATGGACTCCAGAAGAGTGACTTCCTTGGGTCCGGTTTCAACCTCCAGCTAAAGCGGCAGACGTACGTTTCGATGCGGTATACGATTGAACGTGAGCATTTCGCGGGTGTGCAGTTTGACGGACTGCGCCAGATTCGCGGCAATGTTCGAAGCAATTTCAGCGAGCCCGTCAAACTTGGCTTCTCTGTTGGCGCCGGACGGGACATAGCGAGGTTCTTGGAGACGCCCGAATTGGGAAACAGCCTCGACATCTCGGTTGACGCTACGATCCGCCCGAATGACCGGATTTTGATCGCGCCGCGCTTCATTTATTCGCAGCTGGTAAACCGTGCAACAGGAGACAAGTATTTCAGTGGCTACATCGTGAGGGCCCGATTCGGGTACCAGTTCACGCGGCGCTTTTTTGCGCGAACGATCGTGCAATACAACGAATTCAGCGAGGCCCTCGAAATCGATCCGCTCATCACGTACAAGGTCAACGCGTTTACGGCATTCCACGTCGGTTCCACGCACGACTTTGACCGCTTCGATACGCCGGGCAGCTCCGATGATCCGTCTCGCTTCTTCCGCCAGAGCAGTCGTCAGATCTTTTTCAAATTCCAGTATCTCTTGAGGAGGTAGTGCGGAGCGCGCAGGGTTGCTTGACAATTCCGCTCACTGTATTCCGGATGTTTAGCTACTCGCAGGCGTGTGGCTGGGGTCTTCGCAAACCCTCCGTGGTGAGCGCAGTGTTCCCTACGTGTACTCTGCGGATTCACCTTTCTAAAATTGATACTTCATGCCGAACCGGAAGCAGGCAGCTGCGCGTTGCTACCGGCGATTGGCTCAGGGTTTCTGCATCGTGAAATCCGTGCAGCTGCTAAGGAGATCATTGAGTGCGCGTGATTCCCGAGAGTCTACCGACAGATTATACTTGCGCTTCACACGAACAACCGTGTCAGCGTACCAGCACCTGTTGTGCTCTGGCAGCCATTCTCCTGGGTCTTTTGCCACTTTTTCGTATCGATTTAGCGAAGGCGACGCGAGCGTAAGGTTCAAGAGGTCACCCGAGAAGGTGCGTTTGGCTGCAGCATCCTTTTCGCACATTCCCGAATCGTGGGCTTCCGAGCGGGCGACGATGTGCTCGATGTCCGTTTCCCCGGTACTCTCGAAGGTCCGCAGCGAATACGGCGAAAAAATTCCGCCCTGTTGATCTACGATCTTTGGCTCGACGCTCTGCGAATACGAATAGTCGTCGCTGTCGTACGGTGAACACCGGTGTTCGGGGCGTACTTCCAGGCCGTGATGGTTATCCATCGGCTCTTCAGTGACGGTATCACATCCGAGCCCGATGGTGATGCAAGCAAGCAATGTCCACTGCAAGACGATCAGTGTAGATCGTCTCTCTTGTTGCTCGTGGTGCCTGGAAGAAGGATGAGAGTCCATGGTTCGATGTCGGGCCGTGTTGCCCGTTTATTCGGTCGTCCGAATTGCCGCGCTGCTGTCCGTGGCTGGCTTCGCGCGCCCAAAATGGACACCTGTCATACGGCGAACTCCAAAATTCTGGGCGTACTGAAAGGTCCTGGCGGGTATCCGACACCTCCTTTGCTTTGGCGGAACCGACACAGCCACCACACACAAGTTGCTGCAGGGACAAGAAAAAATCAACTTACACCAGCGCGATCCTGGTGATCTCACATGTGTGGAATAGTGCCATATGCAGCCATGTAGCTCTGCCCTAAAATTGTAAATCAGACTTAACAACGGCTTCCGCACCGGTTAGTTTAGAGAATTATATAGTTGAGTTGAAACA
>JAAXGO010000159.1 GCA_012267425.1 Rhodothermales bacterium | reverse complement strand
CTGCTACAACTGATGCTCACGCACGGTGAGTCAATGGTTCACTTCATAATGAGCCGCATGTCCGTCCAGGAATTCTCAGAGGGTCCTTGCCGCACTGTTGTTACAAAGCTGCTTGAGATGTACCAGGAAAAAACCGTGGACGCTCAGCCGTTCCTCACAAGTACAACAGACAAAAGCGTGCTCGGATTGGTCACTGAGCTGTTGACCGTTCGCCATGAACCATCCGAGAATTGGGCCCACCGAAACATTCACGTGCCTAGCATCAACGAGAACCCAGAAGAAGCGGCCAAGAGTGCCATGAAGCAACTCAAGCTGCGTCGCATCAGCAGCGTAATCAACGAGCACGTGAAGAAGATGGAGCGCAATACGGACATCCCGAAGGCCATGCAGCAGGAAATGATGCGGCTACTAAACGCTCGGAAGCACATCGAAAGCGGCGCCTTCCTGCACTGAGACATCTTGCGCTGCACGAATCCCGAAAGTCAGACTGCAGGTGAAAGAGCATTCGCACGTGCCGGCGCGGCGCCCTGCTATGAACCTGAAGGCGCCGCTCTAGATCACCATCCTCATCAGCGACATGCTCGCAAGTATGACGTGAGCGCGGATTGATCTCAGCTGCAGCCTCCCAGACCGCGCTCGTCAGGTACTCAATAGTACTTTTCCAGCCTCTCCTTTGCGAGAAGCGTGTCTTTTCGCGGAATCCAGTACGACGGGGCGTCCGGCTTGAGGCGGCGGCGCATTGGGTCACGCCCGCTGAGGCGCATGAGAAGTCCTATAGGCGTGATCAGGAGGTAGAAAACCAGAGTCAGGATTACGCGCGTCATTACGTAGCCGAGCAGTATGGCCAAGGCCATCCATGCCAGGTGGACGGGCCCTAGTACACGAGGTACCGTAATGCCGAACGCAACCAACAAGACCCCTGCCGTTGCTAGTCCTAGTGTGACGGGGATCGATCCGTTGAACAAGAGTACGGCGCCAGCTGCCAGAACCAATGCGATTCCCACCACGCAGCCGAAGGACTTTAGAGCCCGGGGGGTGCCATCCAGAGACCGAATTTCCTGCCGAAGAGGATGCATCAGCTACTGCGCGCCAAAATTGCTAGCACCTTCCACGCTGCGAGATTCCACCATTGCCGCCAATTCTTCCCACCCATCAAAATCCCAGAGCCGCACGTGGTGTGAAATCACTGCCAGCTGCCGCCTTCGGTAGTTCGTCGGCGTCTCCTCGGCCAGCTGCTCAAAACGATTCTTGATCGTCCGCAGCTCGGCACGCCGCTCCAAGCTGAAGCCGAACCGCGATACGGCGTTTACGAGATCAGCGTATGCACGATCCCACTCAGTAAGTTCGTTTGCATCGGGCAGTCGATATGTAGTCTTACCAAACCGGTACGTTACCTCTTCATCAATGATGCGCAGCCCCTGGCCTTTGAGCACCTCCACCGCTCCGAGCGGAAGGAAAAATCGAATCGCTTCGCCGCCGACCTTTGACCGCAATTGGACATTACCAGCTGCAGGTACACCCTGGGCGTTCGATTCTTTAGGCAGGCCCATGTGAGAATTAATCCGTCGGAACCGCTCATAAAGACTGAACGACTCTGTCCCGGATGCCCATCGGAGCCGACTCCCCTCCAGCGCGTCGAGCAGTTCCGCAAGTGTGGTTGACGTGCCTGAACGGAGCTGTAGCCGGTCCACCTGAAGGGTCTGCGACGTGTTGAAGGGCACGTTTTCGAATGCCTGCAAGGAGCCATACGCCGATAGTACGTAGCCTCGCCCGTACGGACCGAAGCGCGAACGCCGGGCGACTTCTTCGTACCCCTCCGTCAGCGCCCAAATGAACGCATCATCGACGGAATTGCCCGGTCCATGCAGGTGCTTCGCATCGCGCAGAAACATCCGGTAAATCCGAAAAACCGTTCCCGGCCCGCTATGGTAGGCCAGAAGGCCCGGGATCTCGTGTCCGACAGCGTTGGTGTAGGCCTTCAGCCAAATGAAGGCCGGTTCCATCGTCAAAAGGGGATGCAGCTCTTCTTTGACCCTCACCCTGCGTCCCGACACTGTAGTCAGCCAATACTCATTGATGTCAAACTGCTTCAGCGTGTAGGGCATCAGCTGGTAGCGACCACGCGCTCCTCGCGCGGACACCAATGAATCCACGTTGAAGGTTTCGACGTTGCCGATCTCGGCGGCTAGGAGACTCAATCCCATCAGGCGCGCCAGGCGGATTTCGTACTCTGCTGTTATGGCTTCCTTAATTCTCGCATCCACGACTTGGTTGCGCCTACCCCACTTGACGGCGATGCTCTTTCGTGGAATACCCCGATCTTCCCACTTGTCCACGAGCCGTTTCGTGTACTCCCTCCGTTTGCGGTCAATGCGAACCCAGTCTGCCTCGCCCGTCTCCACGTACCGGTCCTTCTCATCGGCGAGCGTAATGACTTCCAGCGTCACCGCTTCGCCGTTACGCATGTCGTAGACGCGAAGTGTGAAATTGTCGTCGGACACCTGTCGGTTAATGAAAATATTTTTCAGGGCGTGAAACGGCGCACGCAGTCGGTTGGCCACTTCGTCAGATGCGGGCTCGGGCCCGAAGAACCGCGAATGGAGGACGTCGGGGTGCAGGTCGTTTGACGCAAGGTGAATCTGCGCCGCGGTTTTCCGTGTACCCACGAGTGCAATAAGTAGTACCAACGCAATGCGACTCGTAGTCCGCCACGGAAGCGCTTGCATACTTCGCCGAGCTTGCATGACAATCCAAACGGTGCAATCAGCAGGAACCACGTCTACACCTATACCCGCAGAGACGCCTGATATGCATAACGATCTGCCAGCTGGATGAGGTTGACAAACAGCGGGAGCACCTCTGGCCCCATTCGTTCGGGATGAAACTGTACGCCGATTTGCGAGCCGGTGTCGTTTTCGATCGCCTCGATCACGCCATCTGGCGAAATAGCGGCCACGCGAAAACCAACACCCGGCTCTTTGACAGCCTGAAGATGGCGCGTGTTAACCTCCCGCTCTGACGCTCCAAGTAGCCTTGCGAACTGCGATCCCTTGACCGGGCGAATCGGATGCGTGGTCGCGCCCCGCATTTCGCTGTGCACGGCGGCCCCCGGCAGCTGCCGCTCCACGTCGGCCCAGATCGTGCCGCCTGCAAGCGCATTCAAAAGCTGCATGCCGTAGCAGATTCCAAGGATAGGCTTGTCGGCACGCATGCACTCCTGCAAGACTGCTCTGTCCGATGCCTCGCGCAATGGATCGGTCGTCTGCAGTTCGTCGGGAATGTCCCCCGTCATGCCTTCGGTTACCGCCGGTCCTCCCGGAACGATGAGACCGTGAATCAGCTCTGTAATGCGGCGGATGAGACATCTGTTTTCCGTAACCGGCACGATGACGGCCAATCCGCCGGCTGCCTCGACAGCACGCACAAATCTGTGATCCAGCCGCTGCTCCGACGAAGAGAACGATGTCGTTATGCCAACGATCGATTTCAGCTTCCAGCCTCTTTCGTGAATTCCTCGGTCAGCCACGTCCGAATCTTATCACGGGCGTCGCGAAAGGCAGCGAGCTTCTCCGCATTCGTGCCATGCACGGCAGATGGGTCGCTGAAACTTCGGTGCACGTTACGGCTGAGGGCTGGTACGTAGGGGCATGTATCACGGGCATTGTCGCAGACGGTTACGACAAAATCCATAGATGCGGGCTCGAATTCGTCAATGTGTTGCGAGCGATGTCCGGTGATATCAATTCCAATTTCGCGCATGGCTTCGACTGCCAATGGGTTGACGCCCTGCGGCTTGGTCCCGGCACTGTAGGCCGTGAAGCGATCCCCGTGCTCGGCCCGAAGAAGCCCTTCGGCCATCTGCGACCGTGACGAATTGTGCGTACATACGAACAACACCGAAGGTGTCGGCATGAGATTGTGCAACTTAGATTCGTCCTTCTACGGAGATGTTGTCCTGGCCGAAGAGTCTGGCCATGCCCTGCATTAAGTCGGGTGTCGGCTCTACGACGAATGAACGGCTGTGCAGCCGCTGTCGCCCGGCAGGCAACTTGCTGTCGATCACGTCGAAGTACAGGCGGGAAGTGCCTCGGTTGGCCTCACAGAGAGTGGCCAGTCCCGAAATGTCGTTCACGGTCACCGTGGAGGGGTCTACCCGGACGACGATGGCCTCGACGTGCCGTTCTCGGATCTTCCACATGGGAATCACATCCCGCGTGAGGACCGATACGTTGCTTCCGCGAAGCTCCACCTCGCCTTTCACGAGGACCACCTTGTCAACCTCCAGATAATTCTGCACTCGATCCAGAACTTCCGAGAAGCAGACCATCTCACCTTTGCCTGTAAAGTCCTCGATCGTGACATACGCCATGGGCTTGCCCTTCTTCGTCGCGCGACGACGTACCTCGCTAATGATCCCGCAAAAAGTGTGGTACGGACCCTTTTGGGGTCTGCCGTTCGGGCGATAAGCGGTCGCCTTTACGCCCACGCTACCAAACGTTGCCGTGGCAAAGGCACGCATTTCTGGTCTGTACTCCTCCAATGGGTGTCCTGACATGTAGAATCCGATCACATCCCGTTCTTCAGCGAGCATCTTCGCTTTCGTCCACGGGTGGACAACCGGAAGGTTTGGTTCAGGTGACATGCCTGGGAGCGATCCGCCCATAAATAGCGACTGCTGCCCCGATACTTCGGCAGCCTGCTCCCGCTGGGCATAGTGTGCTGCGGTTTCGACTGCGTGCAAGAGCTGGGCCCGATGGCCTTCGAGGTCGTCGAGCGCGCCTGCCCGGACCAGGCTTTCGAGTGCGCGCTTGCCTACTGTTCGCATGTCAAGCGTCTTGGTCAGACCGAATATTGTACGGGCGGGACCGTGTTTTTCGCGCGCCTTCACGATTACGTCAATCGCTTGGAGGCCAACGCCCTTGATGGCCCCGAGCCCGAATCGGATTCGGCTGTTGTCCACAGTGAACGACGCTTCGCTCCGGTTAATGGACGGGGGCAACAGGTCGACGTGGAGCCTGCGGGTTTCTTCCAACATCTTCGCAAGTTTCTTCGCATCGCCCATGTCGTTTGTCATGGCTGCCGCCATGAACTCCGGCGTAAAATTGGCTTTGAGATATGCAGTATGGTAGGCTACGAGCGAGTACGCTGCACTGTGGCTGTTGTGTACTACGAGGCCATTCGCCACGAAATTGTGGTCTTCGTACACAGTTACGTCGAACGTCTCGCGGATGCCACGCGGCACGATTCGCACTACTGTGTCCCAGTACACTCCGATTCCGTGCGCCACCAGCGTCGAACCACCTGAGTCCAATTCTTTGCTTTTGTGCTCCGCGCTTGCTCCGATGCGGTCGCCGGAGCGCAGATTCTCAAGGTTGACCCAACCATGAGGCGCAAGAAACGGGTGGTTGCCCGTCGCAATGATAGAACAGCCACCGCGAGTCTGTAGCTCGAATACCGGCTTGAACCCGTTCCATACTACGTCGGTGAGTGGGCGCACCCGGAGCCGGCCAGTCTGGTCCACCGCGTGCACGTTGAATTCGCGGCGAGACAGAAACAGATCTTCGAGCGTCGTAGACGTGCCAGTCAGGGCGTCCTGCAGCATAGTTTCTCCGACGAGACACTTATTGAACCCATAGCCCGCGAATTTGGCCATCATGTCGAAGACTTTGTTCGCGGTCTCCTTGTCCACGTTACGTTCACGCGCCCCAGCCACGAAAACCTCGCGCTGCTTATCCATCTCCTTCTTCTTCTTCTTCCCCATCGCACGGCGCAGTATATCAGCTCTACCCAGGCTGTATCCGCCCATGATCTGCGCCATTTGCATTACCTGTTCCTGATAGACTGGAATGCCAAATGTGCCTTCCAATACGGGCTTCAGCATTGTATGCGGATACGAGACCTCTTCCTCTCCGTGCTTACGCCTGATGTAGTTGGGGATCAGCTCCATGGGGCCCGGGCGGTACAGGGCGTTCATGGCTATCAAATCGTCAAGACGAGTCGGCTTGAGTTGCGTGATCCAGTCACGCATCCCATCGGATTCGAACTGAAAAACGCCGATCGTCTCGCCTCGCTGGAAGAGTTCGAACGTCGCTACGTCGTCCAGAGAAATCGTATCCAGATCGATGTCTTCGTCCCGGGCTTGCTTGACGAGGTCGAGCGTGTCTTGTATGACCGTCAGCGTCGAGAGGCCAAGAAAATCCATCTTGAGCAGACCGAATTTCTCTACCCAGTTGCCGTCGTACTGTGTGGTGAGGACCTGATCGCCCTTGTTCTTGGCCTTAGCCACAGGTACGAAGTCGCTTACTTTGCCGGGGGCGATAATTACGCCCGCCGCGTGCACACCGGTGTGTCGTGCTGATCCTTCGAGGACCTCCGCGTAGTGCATCAGCTTGCGGATCTTCGCATCGGGGTCCTTCGTGAGCACACCGAATGCCCTCACGCTTTCCATCGCCGACGCGAGGGTGACCTTTGGCCCTTCGGGTATCAGCTTCGCGATGCGGTCCGCTTCGCTCAGCGGGATCTTCAAAACGCGGGCTACATCCCGAATAACGCTGCGGGCGCCCATCGTTCCAAAGGTGATGATCTGGCAGACGTTTTCGCGCCCGTACTTCTGCACAACGTAGTCGATGACTGCCGCACGCCCGCGGTCGTCGAAGTCAATGTCAATGTCAGGCATCGACACACGCTCCGGGTTCAGGAAGCGCTCGAAAAGCAGTCCGTACGGCAACGGATCAATGTTCGTGATGCCCAGGCAGTAGGCCACGGCGCTTCCCGCCGCCGATCCTCGTCCCGGTCCAACGGAGACACCCAGGTCACGCGCGGCGGAGGTGAAGTCCTGCACGATCAGGAAATAGCCTGCATAGCCCATCTCTCGAATGAGGCTCAGTTCGAGCTGCAGCCGATCGACGACGTCCTGCGGCATCTCCGGGTAACGCTCCGGTGCTCTGTCGAAAACGAGGTCACGCAGATACGCGTCAACGTCCTCGCCGTAGCGCTCGGGGATCGGATAGTGAGGCATCAAAAGATTCCCCATCTGCAGCACGAAGGTGCATTTGTTGGCGATCTCTGCAGTCGTCTCCAGTGACCGCGCAACTATATCCGGATCGACATTCTTCAGGGCAGCCGCCATTTCGTTTGGCGACTTGAGATAGAACTGGTCGTTCTCAAAGCGCATGCGGCTCGGATCGTTGAGATCCCTTCCCGTCTGCAAACAAAGCAGAACATCCTGGGCCTCTGAATCCGCCTGCTCTACGTAGTGCACGTCGTTCGTGGCCACGACCTGAACGTTGTAATAGCGGGCCCAGCGAAGCAACACTTCGTTGATAGTGCGCTGATCTTCGATGCCGTGATCCTGCAGCTCGACGTAGTAATCGTCCCCGAACAGGTCGACATAGAATTCAAAGACCGGGCGGGCTGCCTTTTCCCCACGCTTCAGAATGGTCTGCGGCACCTCACCCTGGAGGCAGCAGGTCGTGGCAATCAAGCCCTCCGCGTGGGTTGTAAGCAGTTCGTGGTCAATCCTGGGCTTGTAGTAGAAGCCGTCGGTATAGGAAAGTGACGAGAGCCGCATAAGATTGTGATACCCTGCCGCATTCTTTGCCCACAGTACCTGGTGGTACCGCGTGCGACTTCGCCTATTCTGAATGCCGTCGGGCGCCAGGTAGAATTCACATCCGATGACGGGATGCACGCCGGCCCGTTTTGCCGTCGTATAGAATTCCGGGACACCGAAGAGATTGCCGTGGTCCGTAATTCCAAGCGCCGGCATACCCATGCTCTTTGCCTTGTCGACCAGTACCTGGATTCGGGCGGCCCCGTCAAGGAGAGAAAACGACGTGTGGCAGTGGAGATGGCTGAATTCGCTCATGCAGGGCGGACGTATGGCAAACGGATTTTGAATATACGCCGAGGGCGGGCGGTGGTGCGCCTGCTCGGGAGGTCTTAACCCGAGTATATTCCGATTGGCGACACGGTGGATCAGATACAACACCCGTTTGGCGCCCCTACACTTCCCACCGCCAGGCCTACGCAGGCTGTCACCTCCTCAAGCGACGGTCCGAACCACGTATGGCGGCCGTCACAACGGGGCAGGGTTTCTGCCGGCGACGAATCGAAGCCCGATGTGCCAAGAGTATCCTGCCCGTCCAGTCCCGCCGCTGGATCTGACTCAGCCGGTCGCTTGCACTGACAAACTGCATGACGCGCAGTCGGTGTGGCTGGGGAACGAATCCCAGCAAGGAACCACGTAAGTTCAATAGGAACTGCACGATCTGCCGTCCTTTCCGTTGGGCAGCGTCCGTTCCCATTGGGTTACGATAGCGGGAAAAATAGAGTGGTTTGGCGGGAAGCCGTGCCTTATCAACTGGAGCCACTGGCTGGGCCGGATGTCAGGCGGGCTCGGTACTCCCGAGCTGCGTACACCGGCTAATGGCGTGACCAGTTCCGCCTATTCGCCATGACGGCTCCGGCTACTTCCAAGAACTTCACCGTTTGGTTTCTTAAGAGACGCGCTCGATAGAATTCTTTCCCATCCCGGCCATCCCAGAACTCGATGCCATCCTCTCGAAACGTGATGTGTGCATGAGCAATAGCGTTTCGCAGCCGGTGAATGAACCCATCAACCGTGTTCCCGTATCGTTCATCGCCGGTAATGATGTCCACCCCTCCCAAGGACCGTCTCTGCGCGATCTCGGTGTAGATCAGATCACCTTGCTCCATCCCCCAATGCTTCCGTAGGTAGTGGCAGCCAGGAAAGTCGAG
>JAAXGO010000158.1 GCA_012267425.1 Rhodothermales bacterium | reverse complement strand
GTATGATGACTTGGGACACCGGTACGTGCCGGTCTTTGGGGCACGCGACACGCGGTCAGTAGACTTCTCGCTGAGGAGTGACCTGACACTCTCGCCCACGTTGTCGGTGCAGTTCTATGGGCAACTATTTGCCGCTAAAGGGGCCTACGAGGATTTTTTGCTGTTGCAGGACCGTGACACGCACGTGCCAGTGGATGCCTACCCCAAGCAGTACGATTTTTTGTTCACCAGCTTCCAGACAAACACGGTTCTGCGCTGGGAATACCGGCCCGGTTCGAGGCTGTTCGTGGTATGGACGCAGTCGCGGCGCGGCGACAATCGCCTGGACGCGTTCGATCTTTTGGGTCGGTCGCCGTATCTAAAGAATTCCGGCGATCAGCTCCTCGACGCGTTCGATGTCTTTCCGACTAATGTTTTCCTCGTGAAGCTCAGTTACACGTTCTTGAGCTGAGCTACCCCTCGATCTCCGTGACGAGCTGAATCTCGCGCAGAACGCCGTTGACCCGGAAGCACTCATCAAAGGTGCCGGAATATGCGGCTGCCCTGCCGGCGGCATGCGCATTAAGTGCTATTTTTCCAGCCTCCTCCACGGCACACCCTGTCGCCTTCACGAGCTGCAGAATCACCTCGTCGAAGGTGTGCACGTCGTCGTTGTAAAGGATGACCGTCCACGGCGTGTCCGCGCGGATGCCTACCAGTTCCCTGACGATCGGATCGGGTGAGCACATGGCCGTTGCTCATCTACACCTTCAAGGCTGACCGTCCAATCCTCCATCACGGGATTAGCCAACAGGTCGCTGCAGGCCGCCCGCGCCACCTCGGCCGCTTTTTCTTCCGTGTCTTCGTCGATCCACATTTCGACGAACTTGCCCATCCGAACCTGATCTACGCGCGTGTAGCCGAGATTCTCCAGCGCACGAAGGGTCGCCTTGCCTTGTGGATCCAGAATTGATGGTCGGAGCGTGACGCGGATACTGGCCTTATACATGAGTGGCTCCAATGATTTGGGATCAGCAGCAAGATACGGCAGCGTGCGAACGGGATACGTCATTCGGGCGTTTCGACTACGGCCCTCGCGACGCGATACAACGCGCGGCCGAGGCACGCGGCAACGTACGTGCCCAATGCGATGAGAAGCCCCAGCTGACGAAATACAAGAATGAACACGCCGGCTAAAAGGTAAAGGAGCGACTTACGGGGATGGGCACGGATGTAGGATGCCGTCGGCCTCGGAAGTGAATCGAACGGTACGTTGGATACCATGAGCGTTGAGAGGACGAACACGATTGGTATGAGCATCGTGCTGTCCACCAGGCTGAATTGGTATAAGTCGCCGCCGTCGTTGACGTTGAGTACGAGTGCTACAAGGCACAGCGCCTGTGCTGGCGTCGGAAGCCCCTCAAAGTAGTCGGTTATTCCGCCGTCGTAGGCCACGTTGAATCGCGCCAGACGGACAGCCCCGCAAAGCGCCGGCAGCGCAGAGACGATGAGGCCGAAAATGCCGAATTCCCTCAGCCCGAACACGTACACGAGGTAGGAGGGCGCGACGCCGAAAGACACGATGTCGCTCAGTGAGTCGAGCTCCACGCCGAATACGCTCTGCGCGTTTGCCAGTCGTGCCGTCATTCCGTCCATGAGGTCAAAGAATCCTGCAAGGACGATCATGTAGCAGGCATAATCGAATTGCCCTTCGTGAATCTGCGTGATTGCAAGGAATCCGCAGAACAAGTTCATCAGCGTAAAGAACGATGGCACGGCAGCACGCGGGATAGGGCGTCGATCCGCCCTGAAGCGGCGGCGGCGCTTTCGCTGACTGTGTTCTCCGCGCAATGCCGCGCGTGACTTGCGCACCCTCATGAGCTGATGGGAAGACGCCCGACGATCGTCTCGCCGGCCCGGACTCGGTCTCCGGGGCTAACGTTCACGATGACATCTGGAGATACTAAGACATCCATCCGCGAACCCATTTTAATGATCCCGTAACGGTCTCCCGCATAGACGGTATCGCCGACGGTGATGTCGAACACAATCCGCCGCGCGACGGCTCCGGCGATCTGCTTAAAAAGAATCTTATGTCCCGACGGATGCCGTAGGCCGAGAATTGAGCGCTCGTTGTGACTGCTGGACTTAGGGTGCCACGCGACCAGATAGTCTCCGGGAACATACCTGGCTAATTCGATGATCCCGTCGGCGGGAATCCGATTCACGTGCACGTCCAGTGGAGAAAGAAAGATGCCTATCCGCTGTGCACGTCCATTCAGGTACAGCGGCTCGTGCTCCTCGACGACTTCCAGCACCTTTCCGTCGGCGGGCGCCAGAAGCAAGTCGTGCGCCTCCGGTGGTGGAGTTCGCTTCGGGTCCCGAAAAAAAAACAGCACGAATGCCAGCGTGACGAGGCCGGCAAGTAGCAGCGACAATCCTGCACCGCCCTTCACCAGAGACGCCGCCAGACAGAGCAACAAGGTCGATACCGCGACAATCGCGACAATCGTATACCCTTCTTTTGCAATCATTACCGTGCAGAGGGATACAGTGCCACCCGCGGGAGGGATCCTCCGCGGCCTGGAATCGTCTTGTGGCGTTCCTCGGCCTCCCTCCTATACCACATGCCGCGCGTTGCGTTTCATACTCTGGGCTGTAAGCTCAACATGGCGGAGACCAGCTCGCTTCAGCGTGCTTTTGAGGAGCATGCCTTTGAGGTCGTACCGTTCGGGGATTCGGCAGACGTAGCGGTTGTCAATACGTGTTCGGTGACGGCAGAAGCGGACCGTAAATGTCGGCAGGTCATTCGCCGCGCATTGCGGGCAAATCCCAGTGCCTGCGTCGTGGTGACGGGGTGCTACGCCCAGTTGCAGCCGGAGGCCGTGAGCTCGATAGAGGGTGTAGATGTCATATTGGGTACGCACGAAAAAGCGCGACTCTTCGAGTTCATCGATACGTTCGAAAAGCGGGAGCGAACGCAGGTCCACGTCTCGTGCATAGACGACCGTGACGCGTTCGCGCCCGCGCATCTTGCGACAGACAGAACACGGGCGTTCCTTAAGGTGCAGGACGGCTGCGACTATTCGTGCTCATTTTGCACGATTCCGCTCGCCAGGGGCAAGAGTCGCAGTGGCTCGCCCGAATTGCTGCTATCACAGGCACGAGAACTTGCCGCGCGAGGTGTCCGTGAAGTAGTCCTTACTGGTGTAAACCTCGGCCTGTACGGACAAGATCTCGAGAGCAAATCGTCTCTTTTGGATCTTTTGCGCGCATTCTCATGCATTGACGGAATTGAACGCTGGCGGATCTCGTCGATCGAGCCGAATCTGCTTACGGACGCATTGATTGATTTTGTGGCGGAGTCCCGGGCATTCGTGCCGCACTTTCACGTACCACTGCAAAGCGGTGACGACGCCGTTCTGGGGGCCATGCGCCGTCGTTACCGCCGCAGACGCTGGGCGGATCGCGCACGACGTATTATCGAATACATGCCGGATGCGTGTATCGGTGCGGACGTAATCGTGGGCTTTCCGGCGGAAACGAAAGAACATTTCGAGAACACGGTCGCATTCTTGAGCGACTTGCCGATAGCGTACCTCCATGTCTTCACGTATTCAGAGCGACCGAACACCGCCGCTGTCAACAGTCCGCACCGCATGGGCGGACACCCCGTTCCCCGTGCCGTCCGCGCTTTTCGTAACCGTCGACTGCGGTGTCTGTCAGACAAAAAGCGGCAGGCCTTCTACGAACGGTACCTGGGCCAAGAACGGCCTGTTTTGTGGGAGCGCCCCAAGAGGCAGGATGCATTGTCCGGCTTTACTGACAACTACATCCGCGTTCGGCGTCCCTTTGACGAAGCACGTATCGGAAGCGTGGAAACCGTCCGTCTCGGTTCGATCGGCTCGGACGGGGCTCTGATGGCCGCCTGATTGTCTACCGCGCGCACGCAGCTTCGACGAGCGCAACAGATTTTGGAATCGGCTTGCCGAGGACGAGGTGCCCGTCGTCCGTGACGAGCACGTCGTCTTCAATGCGCACGCCACCGAAGCCGCGCCAGGCCTTGAGGGCTTCGTAATTAATGAATTCCGTGTGGCGCCCTTCTGCCTTCCAATGATCAATAAGTGGGCCAATAAAATAGCACCCGGGCTCGACGGTCAGTACGTAGCCGGGCTTGAGGCGTCGCCCCATACGCAGATAGCAGAGACCGAACTGTGGGCTCCGCTGTGTCTCATCATCGTAGCCGACGAGGTCTTCGCCCAACCCTTCGAGGTCGTGGACGTCAAGCCCCATGTGGTGTCCGAGCCCGTGTGGAAAGAACAGAGCATGGGCACCCGCCGCGACCGCATCGTCCGTATCTCCTTTCATGAGGCCGAGGGCCTTCAGATCAGCAGCGATCGAGCGTGCTGCAAGAAGGTGGATATCCTTGAATGAAACGCCCGGTTTCATCGCGTCGATAGCACGAAGTTGCGCATCCAACACGAGCTGATAAATCGCCTTTTGGCGCTCTGTGAACGTTCCGCTTACCGGTATCGAACGCGTAATGTCGCTGGCATACCCCTTCGGCGACGACGCTCCGCTGTCCAAGACGACTAGGTCGCCCTCCAGCAGTTCGTTGTTGTAGGAATGGTTATGGAGTATCTCACCGTGTCTGGAAAAAATGATCGGGAAAGCCAGTCGTCCGCCTCCCGCGTTGGCGATACCCTCCACCGCACCTGCCACTTCGCGCTCAATGTGCCCCGGGCGGGCCGTGCGCATGGCGTACGTGTGCATGTCGTAGGACACGTCGAGTGCACGGTTTATTTCGGCAATTTCCTGTGGCTCTTTTTCGAGCCGCTGCTCGATGACGGCACGCGTAAGCTGCGCTGAGACCATCTCTGTGGCCGTGGCTGGCTTTAGAAAGAGAAGTCCTTCAAGTTTGGCTTGGGTTTCCGCTCGATATTGCGGAAGAAAATGGATGTGTCTGCCCTTTCCCGCGGCGCGTGCAAGCGTGTCGGCCAGTGCTGCAACGGACCGTGTTTCACTGACGCCGGATAGTGCGCCTCTGTCGGCAAGCCGTGGCAGCGGGCCCTCCCATACCATGTCCTCGATGGTCGGATCCTTGCCGAAAAGCAGGCTCCGGTCCTCGTCCACGTCAAGCACACCCGCCAAGCCAGGCCCACTGAGGCCCCAGTAGTAGAGGAACGAACTGTCCTGCCTGAACGGATACGGATTGCCTCGGTAGTTCATTGCACTCTCGTCATTGCCCAGAAAGAGCGCGATCCCCGATCCCAGCCGGCCCGCAAGGTCTGTCCGCCTGTCGATGTATGTTGAAGCGTCGAACATGGTGGTCTGTGGTTTTTTTAGTGCATGAAGATGATTCGGCGACCGGACGGTTTGAGATCTACTCCACCATCTTGATCAGCCTTCCTGAAGTATCGTCGTACTTCTTAACGATCACGAAAGGGTTGCCGTATAGAAGAGGCGCAGGCGCTTTCTGAGAAGCGAAATCCCCTGCCTTTCTAGGAGTCTGCTCCGTAGGATTTTCCAGGAGGTGCTGTTGCGGCGTGTATACCCAGTAATGCTATCATCCCGAGAAGGATAATGGGCAGCCTACGAGCCATCGGGACACGACTG
>JAAXGO010000157.1 GCA_012267425.1 Rhodothermales bacterium | reverse complement strand
GGGAGGTGAGTTTCTGTTGGGTATTCGTTCTATGTACATGGGTATAATAATAATGAATATAATGAATCATGTTAAGTGAATAATGCATAAAGTACATGGGTACATAAATCTGTCCATAAATCTCCTTAACACCCTTGTTATCAAGGGCTTACAGCGTCAGATAGCCTGAATTTCGGTGGAACTTCGGTCTAAGGCACGAACTCGGGTAGGTCACAGCACTCCCCTGGGGCACTGATCCCCCAGGCGCTCGAGATGCAGAGGGCAATTGATTGCTTCTGGGGAGCTCACTCGCCGTGACGAGACGCAACACGGAATACGACGCTTTGGCGATCGTTGGACCGGACTGGCCAAGCCCTGAGGCAGTGATTCGCAACCATAGCTGCTGCGATCTCCGCCTCAAGGACCACTCTGACGAGGTAGCCCAAAAAGCATCACTCGCAAGATACAGGGAAATGGGGTTCACCCCCGCCACAACGGCAACGTCAGACACGTCGGCCCGCCCTCGCACGGCAGGCAAAGCGCATCCGCCATAAAGCAGGTCACCTTGCACCCCGCTTCCTTCATGGTCCGCAGTGTTTGCTGGAACCCCGCCAGTGTCAGACACTTGCGCGGCCCTAGCGCCAGCACGTTCACGTTCAATCCTCCCGACGCCATGAACTCCTTTTTGTCCGCCTCCAGGCACTCGATTCCCCGCTCCCGCAATATTTGGTGTAGTGCTACGGGGATCAGCGGCGGATAGATAAGTGCGAGGTCCTGGTCCAGAGGGCTCATCAATGACAGCAGGTGCAGGCAAGCCGCGCTTCCCCGCCACATCGGCAGATCGAATACATGGATCTGGATACCGAGCGGCCCCAGGATGTCCCGGAGCTGGTCGATGCCGGCCTGGTTGGTCCGGAACCCGTGGCCCGACAGTAGCGTGGTTTCGTCGAGCCAGACCAGGTCGCCACCCTCGACGGTCCCCGGCTCCTCGATGGTCCCGATCACGGGGATGTCTAGTCTGTCGTAGAGCGTTTCGTGGATCGCTACTTCGGGGACGCGTAGCGACTTGGAGGGACGCAGGACGATCGCGCCGTGTGGCGTCATGAAGGAAGGGTCGAAGACGAAGATCGAGTCCGCAAGTCCGTCGTCCTCGGTGGGGATCCACTCAATCTTGGTGCCTGCCTGTTCGATGTGATGTGCGAAGAGATCATACTGGTGAGCCAGCCGGGTGGCGTCCAGTCGCCGCGTGTAGTGCCAGAGTTCCGGGTCGGCTTCGAAGGTCGCACGGCCTGCCCGACGCATCGCGGCGCGGCGCAGGGGAGCCACCATGCTGCTGACTCCGAAGTTCATGGGTGTACTGGGATCGTCGATTTGTCCGCCTATTGCGTTAATGATGGTATAGCATGCATATCAGCCAACATATTAGGGAACATCTGATCAAGTGCGTGCCTCACGTGGAGAGTGTCGGATCTGGTCAGTGAAACGGCAATTTTGGTCTCAGAAACGCCAAATATCTGCTTCAGGGCCCAGAAAGCAGTCCTTTACTTCAGTATGTCCGGCCTATCCATGCTGTTCGGGCAGAGAGAGAGGCCTACGTCGTAGGCGATTCATTGCGTACCAGGTAGAAGTTGGCCAGGGCGAACAGCGTAAAGACCTGCCCGGCATTCTACACCAGCCTGTAAGTCCAATCCCCACGCTGCACTGACACCGCTAATGCGGGTTTCTAGACGAACCGTTTCCTCGCGAGAGATTGCAGGAATGATGGACTAGCCTTGCGTTTTCTGGAATCGTTTGTTCAGCTTGCCAATAGTACTCCGCATGATCCAAAGCAGTGTCGTCTATTAGTCTAGTAGAGTCGGGGGCGGTGCGGTAGGGTACGGTGCATTCAGATTAGATTACCGGCGAGAGCTTCGAGGCCGTCATCGAAAGGAGCAGCCTTGTTGGCCGGAGGTATTGGCAATCCGGCAATGGAGCTCCAGATTGTGGCTGTCTGATCGATGCGGTGGGATGACCACATTCTGCACATGCCGCATACATGGCAGACGACAGTTCGCACACACTGCTTGTACGATGATGACGCGTGCAATGACGATACGCCATCGCGTGCGTGCATATCCCAATGTGCAGAACCGCTGCCGCTGCTTCTCGTACAGTGGCGGCCCCGCAGGGTCTGATTCGCACTTTTTCCCACGCCTGCTTCCTCCAAATCGTTGCTTAATGACACGGATTGCACTTATCCAGCACGAAGCTTCACGGAACTTCCAGCAAAACCTCCAACGCGGCCTTAACGCCATGGAAGAGGCAGCTAGCCAAGGCGCACAGCTGATTGCTTATCCGGAACTCGCATTCACACCATTCTATCCTCAGCACCGCGCAGGACCACATCCTCTTCGTCTTGCGGAACCTGTGCCGGGCACGACGACGGAGCTTTTTAGTGAAGCGGCTTGCCGCCTTGGCGTGGTTGTAGTGCTCAACCTTTACGAACGCTGCGGAGAACGAGCATTCGACACTTCTCCAGTAATTGATGTGGACGGCAGTCTTCTCGGATGTACCCGTATGATGCACATTACCGACTATGAAGGCTTTTACGAACAGGGATACTATACGCCGGGTGACACCGGGGCGCCGGTGTACGATACTGCCGTTGGACGTATTGGAGTCGCAATCTGCTACGACCGCCATTATCCCGAATACCTGCGCGCCCTCGCTCTTGGCGGCGCTGATTTGGTGGTTGTACCGCAGGCGGGAGTAGTAGGGGAATGGCCGGACGGCCTGTTCGAGGCGGAGCTGCGGGTTTCGTCCTTCCAGAACGGCTTCTTTATGGCATTGGCGAACCGAGTCGGCAAGGAAGATGTTCTCACGTTCGCTGGAAGTTCGTTCGTTACCGACCCATTCGGCCGAGTTGTGGCCCAAGGTCCCGAATTACGAGAGACCATCGTATACGCCGACATCGACTTCGCGCAGTGTGATGAGTCCGCCGCGCGCCGTCTATTTCTGCGCGATCGACGGCCCGACCAGTATAATCGGGGCGCGGTGCAGTGTGCACAGTCGCCTGTCTAAGACTAGGAGCATGGTCTAGGGTTGAACGAATCTCGACCGGGAGTGGCCAGGGCAGGTGGAGTCAATGACGTCACTGCGCTGGGCGACGTAGCCGGGCATACCGCTTAACGAGGCGTCTCCGGATGGTAATCCAGACGTCCGGTGATGCAGAGTACCACTGTCAGCGCGGCCTCGGAGATGTCACTTCCTCTTTGAAAATCAACCCGGCGATCAAAAACGTGGCAGCGAACCCGAAGTAGAAGACCAGGAACGTCGCGGTAATGAATGAACGTGTGCTCCTTCGCGATCTTGAATCCGAGGGTGTCTATCAAAGAGTCAATGCGGCATGATCCTGACACGATCGCAGAGCGCCCGAAGCAGCCACTTATGCCGCAGGAACATGTGGTCAAGCCCCAAGAAACACGAGCACAGGTTAGGTTCTGCCACTGACGCGCTAGCGATTTTGCGTTTGCCAGAAATACGAAAGCGGCCTAGGGCAACGCGACGCCTCCGTCTTGAAGCGCAAGAGAGCGAGCCGTAGATCGGATCAGCACCTCTTGGATGAACGCACGCTGCTTGAGCTTGCCGTGCATCCTACTTTTCTCTGGTATCGGCACGGCCAAATTGATTCTTATCTCGTCCGAGCATCCTAAAAGCTCGCGGAGACCGACTCAGTGTAGTCCTCGTAACTCTGTGTCCGATACGCGCCGCTTCCGATGTATTTTAGCGCAGGACCGAAGCTTTCCAGGTCCCAGTAGCCATCCAGCTTGGTGATGAAATCTGTGTTGCCGGCCATAAATACAGTGGTTGGTGTCCCCTGCGCGCCAAGTGCATACCCCAATTCTTGTGATGTAAGCTCAAAATCTCGGAAAACGTGTTTGGTCTCACCGTCGTCGATGTTGAGCCGCCCGTACTCGAATCTCTCGCGCACGTACAACGCTAACGTCTCGTTACCGTACACCTCAGCCTGCATCCTGGCGCACCAGCCGCACCATGGGGCATAGATATCGATGAGAATCGGCTTGCCGGTCTCGGCGGCTGCAGCAACAGCCTCGTCAAAGGTAGGCCATTTGAACGGTGTGTTTAACGCAGGATTCGCGGCAGGCTGTGCGCAGGCGGCTACACCCACCATTGAAAGTACACATGCTATCGCAAGCGCACGATTCATGAACTCAGCAGTCTGTAATACACGTCCGTGAAGTGGTGAGAAGCTTTTTCCCAGCTAAAGGTTTCAAACACGCTAACCGTATTGGCGGCCCACTTCTTGCGGGCCTCACGGTCTCGTGTCACGTGCTGAAGCGTATGTACCAATTGTGAGTGATCCTCGGGATCAACGATGCAGCCGACGTCGAATGACTCCACGACGCTGCGGATTTCCGGGAGATTGCTTGCCACCACGGGCAGACCCGCCATCAGGTACTCGAAGAGTTTGTTCGGTAGGGCGAAGCGGTGATTCAGACAGGTATCTTCAAGCAAGGTGATTCCCACGTCGGCACCGGCGGTTAGGGGAAGAAGGTGATCAGGCGCAACGGGTTCTTTGAACCGAACACGAGCCTCCAATCTGTTGTTAATGACGTATTCCTCGAGTGCCTTCTTGAGCGGACCTCCCCCAAGAAACACCAATGCCGCACCCTCCACCTCCCGCATGGCCCGTACGAGCGGGAAGCATCCGCGATGCTTCTGGATCTGTCCTTGATGAAGCAGGAGAGTCGTTTCTGAATCAAGGTCGCCGCGCAACAGTGGTGATGCCTCAACATGCTGCATCTCTGGAACATTGTGCACGACCACCGGCGTCGGGATGCCGTACATTTTCTCAAGATGCCGAGCAATGCTCTCGCTGACGGTAAATACTGCGTCGGCATGCCCGATGTGGCGGCCTTCGACGAGTCGCCATACGGCGCGCGACCATGGCCGAGAGGCCGTCGAAGCGACCCGCGTATAGAGCTCTCGCGCATCAAAGGTCATTCGCGCCGAATACCGTCTGGCTGCAGCACGCATCGCCGGTAGGGTATAGAGGTCGCTGGCATGGTACACACGTGCGTGTAGCTTCTTTACAGCGTCTGCGAACAGGCGATGTACACGCAGAAAAAACTGCGGCCCGCGGCCCGCGGGCCGCGGTAGTTCGTGGATCTCAACGTCTGGGACGCCGTCTCCGCCCGACTCGCTGAGTGTGAGCACGTCAACTGTTACGCCCATGGCCACCAACGCACGTAGCTGCCGTATAGCACGCGAGTTACGCCGCACGTCACCTGTCAACGCAAAAACGATGTCTGTCTCACACATGGGTGATCGCATCCGAGATGCCTCGGCGTGGAACGGCAAATTGCAGTTCAATGTTTTTATGGGTATCCGTCACTGCGTGCCATCGAATGCGAGCCTGGTTCAAGTTTACCGTTGTTATTCGGGTAGTCGTCGGGTGCTCTGCCTATGCGGCGGGCGCCGTGCGGTTCAAACCCTCAGCCGAGCGTGCCCGATTCCGTGCGCAACGCCAGCGGGTCGGGTCCGGGATTACGTGCCGCCTCCGAATTTTCGGGTGTCACTCATCGGCGAGGTCCCATTCGAGCCGATGCTGTATGTGTGCAATCACGTGACGGTCATGAATCCGATACGTGTTTCTTCCCCAATCGTGATAGCGTGTACCGGAAAAGCGCAGATCGCAGCGTGACCGGTATTGGGATGGACAACTCGGGGCACGGAATGCTCATTGTAGACCATGAGCGTAAGTCCAGCCCACTTTCGTTTGTTGAATTGGTCCACTCAAAACTCCCGCACGGCGTTTCGCCTCTGGTGTTTCTCGAAGGTACGACGAGTTGGGGTAGGACAGGACGTTCCAGACGGGGCATTCGGAGCCGTGGCGAGAAACGGGCCACACTGCCGCTGTTTCTGGACAGTACTTCGCTCAACGGCCACGCGTCCTCGGACGGAAGCGATCGGCATGTATTGTCACATAATCACTACTCGCAGCTCATCTACTACATCTCGGCTGAAACAAACAGGTAACGTTCGAGGTGTGTGTCGGGCGCCTGATAGAGGCGGTATGCCTGGACCGAAGAGAGCTTGCCCGTCTTTCCTACGAAGCAGTGTGCGCCTTGGGCGAGCCCAGAAACAATCCGGCCTAGCTTGAGGTTCGGAGGCTTTAGCTGCACTGAAAAGGCAGAATGGAAGCCCCTCTACGCAAGCACAACCTCCTCCTCGGCACGGGGCTCGTGCTGATTGGTCTTGTGGGAGGCATTCTATTTATGTGGATCTATTCCGGCGGCCCTCCGCGCCCGACGACGGAGTTCAGTGTCGTGGAACGTGTCGATTTGGGCGCTGATGCGCAGGTAGTACATACACATACGGGTGCACTAGAACTAAACGACCTGTTCAAGGAAGTGGCCGACCGAACGATGGCATCGGTCGTGTCTGTGCAGGCCAGAAGCGGCTGGATGGACGTGTCGCGCGACTGGTTTCACGGGTTCGGTGGGCGTGACGACGAACGCGGCGAATACGGTGACACGCCCCGAGAGAGCGTCGGGAGTGGCGTCGTCATTACGAAGCAGGGCCACATCGTCACCAATTACCATGTAGTCGATCGTGCACATGGCCTGCGAGTCACACTCGCCGACAAGCGCGAATTCGATGCGGAACTTATCGGATCGGATCGGTCAACAGACCTAGCGGTCCTGCAAATCGAGCTGCGAGACGGTGAGGAAGTCAGTCCGATTCCGCTTGGGGAAGCGGACAGAGTGCGTGTGGGCGAGTGGGTTCTTGCAATCGGCAACCCGTTCCACTTGAATTCGACGATCACCGCCGGGATTGTCAGTGCCTTGGGTCGTCAAGTGAACGTCATCGAGGACGATTTCTTTGTGGAGGACTTCATTCAGACCGACGCCGCCATAAATCCGGGCAACTCGGGAGGCGCCCTCGTAAATCTCCACGGCGAACTCGTGGGCATCTCGACCGCGATAGCCACCGAAAGCGGCTCGTACGAAGGGTATGGATTTGCGATTCCCGTCAGCTTGGTCGAGCGGGTAGCGATGGATCTGATTCACTACGGTGAATTGCAGCGTGGATACCTCGGCGTTACCATAGTCAGTGTTGATGCCTCATACGCAAGCGGCCTGGGTCTCGAGCGTATCGAAGGCGTGTACCTCGATGCGGTGGAGGAAGGCAGCGCGGCGGCTCGGGGTGGCCTGCAACAGGGAGACGTGGTGCTGGCGGTTGCTGGGCGTGCAGTGAACGCAACGAACGAGTTGCAGAGTATGATTGCGAGGCACCGCCCCGGCGACGAGCTGGCGGTGGATTACTGGCGTGCTGGCCGACTGCGCAGCGCCTCCGTTCGGCTGCTTGGGAAAGATGACCCATTCGTGGATGACTGGCTCGACGGTCTCCGCAGCGTAGCGCGAGGCGGCAGCGATGTGTTCCACGTTCAAGGCTGGGGATTCATGCTCCGCGAATTAACGGGCCGCGAACGTACGGCGTACGGAGCGGATGAAGGTGTCGTGATAGCCTACGTCGTAGCAGGTTCGTCGGCAGCGGCTGCAGACGTTCCCCGCGGTGCGATCATCACGGCGATTTCGGGTCGGCCAGTCACATCCGTGGACGATGCCGTGCGTCTTCTTGGGGAGGCTGCTGAAGCGGCCGAGTTCGCAGAGATTTCCGTCCGGCTGAGAGACGGGTCAACTGCCCGGTACGAGGTGGCGGTACCCGGCACGCCGTCAGATCGCAAGTAGCATGCTTCGATATCTGACAGCTGGCGAGTCGCACGGGGAAGCGCTTGTAGGAATCGTGGAGGGCATGCCGGCGGGAGTGCCGCTAACGGCGGAAGACATTGACAGGCACCTTAGGCGGCGTTGGCTCGGCTTCGGCAGAGGCGGTCGCTCCAAGTTTGAGCGCGACCGGGTGCATATCTATTCCGGCGTGCGGTTTTCAAAGACCATTGCGGGTCCCGTCGCGCTCCGCCTCGACAATGCCGCGTACCGTCGAGACCGTTCCGGTTGGCCAGAGGTGATGGCTGTCGGTGGAACGGGTGAAGGTATCGAGCCTGTGACGCTTCCAAGGCCAGGCCACGCAGACCTCGTGGGTGCTCGCAAGTACGGATTTGAAGACATTCGGTCAGTCATAGACCGGGCCAGTGCCCGGGAAACAGCAATTCGCGTAGCGTGCTGCTCGGTGGCACGTGTACTGCTAAAGCAATTAGGAATTGAAATAGGCAGCCATGTAGTCCGGATCGGAAGCGTAGGCCACGCGGACTCTGGCGAGTGGAGGCAGCGAGTGGAAGAACTCGGAACCGACGGCGCCGAAGCCATTAACCGCGTCGCGGATGAAAGCCCGGTCCGGATGCTCGACAGTGAGCTCTCCAGACAGTGTGTCGAGCACATCGTGAAGACTAAGAAAGCGGGCAATTCGCTTGGTGGGGCGTACGAAATCGTCGCCACCGGCGTCCCTCCAGGGCTCGGATCCTACGTACACTGGGATCGTCGTCTGAACGGACGTTTGGCCCAAGCCGTTTTGTCCATCCAGGCTCAGAAGGCGGTAGAAATCGGAGATGGCGTCGCGGCGGCGCACATGCCCGGATCCGAGTATCACGACACGATTTACCGGCAGGACGGGGACTTTTGGCGGCACACGAACCACGCCGGAGGCATCGAAGGCGGAATCTCGAACGGCATGCCTATCATCGTGCGCGGTTACATGAAGCCTATCCCAACCTTGATAAAGCCCTTGGAAACAGCGGACCTGATCACGGGAGAGTCCCGTCCTACTCGCTACGAGCGCAGCGACGTGACGAGCGTCCCCGCGGCCTCTACCGTAGCCGAAGCGGTGGTTGCATTCACGATCGCGAATGCCTTTCTCGAAAAATACGGCGGCGACAGCCTGTCAGAAATCCAAGCCCGCTACGAAACTGCGTAAGACGGAACCGTACCGTTGATGACCATGTTCGGCACGGTTTCTTAGGGCCCAACGCGTACGCAATGAGCACCGATTCTGCCCGCAGGGCCTACGATCCGGCTGCAATCGAGCGGAAGTGGTACTACTTCTGGGAAAAAAACGGCTTTTTCCGCGCTGACAGAAAAAGCGGCAAAAAGCCCCACGTAATCATGATGCCCCCGCCCAACGTGACGGGGGCTCTTCACATGGGGCACGCCCTGCAGGACACCGTCCAGGATGCACTCAACCGAATCCGTCGCATGCAGGGATTTGAGGCGCTCTGGATGCCGGGTAAGGACCATGCAGGCATTGCCACGCAGAACGTAGTCGAGCGCACGCTAAAGGAAACCGAGGGCATTACGAGACACGAGCTCGGGCGCGAGGCATTGGTCGCGCGAATCTGGGAATGGGTAGAGGAATACGGGGATCGTATCCTGCAGCAAAAGCGGCGGCTAGGCGATTCATGCGACTGGGAGCGCGAGCGCTTCACGATGGACGAACGCTACGTCCGTGCCGTGCAGCGTGTGTTCGTGGAGCTCTACGAACAAGGGCTCATCTACCGGGGGCACTACCTTGTAAATTGGTGCCCGGTTGATCGGACAGCCCTTTCGGACGAAGAGGTTAACAACGTCGAACGCGACGGAAATATGTGGCACATCCGATATTCAGTTCCCGATGCCGGCGCGTACGTCACAATCGCTACGACCCGCCCTGAAACCATGTTGGGCGACACAGGGGTCGCCGTGCATCCCGACGACGAACGATACCGCCACCTGGTCGGCAAAAAGGCCATCTTGCCCCTCGTCAATCGGCGGATTCCGATCATCGCCGACCCCTACGTCAAGAGGGACTTTGCAGCTGGCGCACTAAAGGTCACGCCCGCTCACGACAAGAACGACTACGAAATCGGACGGCGTCACGGCCTCGATGTTGTAAGCGTCATTGCTACCGATGCCACCATCAACGAAAACGGCGGCTTGTATGCAGGACTGGACCGGTTCGAGGCGCGTGAGCACATCATTTCAGATCTGGAGAGCCTGGGGCTCATCGAGAAAGTGGAACCATATCGCGCGTCGGTGCCAGTTTCGCACCGGTCGAAGGCCATCATCGAGCCGCTGCTGTCTCGCCAGTGGTTCGTGAAAATGAAGCCGCTTGCGGACCCCGCATTGGAGGCCGTGCGCGACGGGAGGATTCGGTTCTATCCAAAGCGTTGGGAAAACGAGTATTTCCGCTGGCTTGATGGCATCCGGGACTGGTGCATCAGCCG
>JAAXGO010000156.1 GCA_012267425.1 Rhodothermales bacterium | reverse complement strand
TACGACATTACCCACAAGCCGCCAGGCACGGTGGAGTGGGAGTAAGCCCAAGCGGCGAAAGTATGTTCGACAGCGGCCCGAGTGAGGCCCCTTATCTGAATGGATTTTTGAGCAGGAACGTCACCCGCACGAACTTACCGCCTTCGTCTTGCTCTATCCCTGGTTCGGTGCCGTTGAATTCCCGCATGGCTCTCCGCATCACGGGCCAGCCGCGTCCTCGCTGCTCCATCAAGCGGACAACGAGGATGGCGTTTGCCATCAACTCATTGCGGGATCGGGGATTCCCGCCGGAGCGAACGTTCTCGACTTTCATGTGATTGGGGAGAGTGCCGGGGCTGGTCACGTCAATGCGGTCGCTGAACACTTCGAGCAGCACGCGCGAACCCGTAATTGCGTAGTCGCGATGGACGACGGCATTAACAATCGCCTCGCGAAGTGCCTTCTCGGGCACTAACGGTGCATCCTCTCGGGCGAGGCTGTGGTAGCGCTCAGTCCATCCTAGGCTTCGAACCCATCCAACCGCTCGGCGTATTTGCTCGTCGAGCCGTCCTTTTCCCTCTCCGACGAGGATGACATCCGACGCCCGATCCTCGCCCGCGTAGGCGGCGCATTGGACGAAGAAGCTCGTTGTCTGCGGGTGTGCCTGTGGCTCCTTGCCGAACGCCATCAACCCGTAGAGCGTGGGGCGTAAAACTCCATCGAACTCGGATAGGATGCGTCTATTGCGTAAATCGTCAGCAAGGGAGGGCTGCGGTTCCTCTTCCACATCAAGCCCTTGGATGCGCAGGAAGGAGCGAAACTGGTCGAGATCAATGTCCGCCATCTTCGCAGCCGGAATGACTTGTTCTTCCGTGAGAACAAAGCCGAAGGTATTGTACAGCTCTTGGAGTTCGGTTGGCGACGGTTCCACACTGCTGCGTTCGCGCCGAATCCATACGCGACCCCGATAGTGGAGCGGTTCAAATCCTCGCTGACGAGGCACTTCGATCCAATGCACCCATCCGTTCGGATCGCGGTAATGCCCACAGCGCGCCGGAATGGGCGCACTACATCCTGAATGCAAAAAATTGGTCAGCCGTTCCTGCACGGTATTCGGATCTTCTCTCCCCCCGACAATCTCCCCCAGATCATTGATCCCGAGGACGATCAGACCGCCTTCCGCGTTTGCAAAGGCGCAAATCGCCCGACCAATCCCCGAGAGGTCTCCAAGATCGCGTTTGAATTCGGTTTGCTGATCCTCGCCCGCTTTGATGCGCTTGGCGATGTCATGCCATTCCATAGTTCTAATAGCTCCAAAGGGTACACGCGCCGAAAAAGGCATTAGGATAGTTTCAATTATTTAGTACGGTGTTTATTCCGTCAACCTTCGACTATGCTGTCGGCGTAGCCGGTACTGCTACCGATTCCTAGCGCTCTTGCGGCCTGAGTAGC
>JAAXGO010000155.1 GCA_012267425.1 Rhodothermales bacterium | reverse complement strand
CATTCGGACCCGGGTTCGACTCCCGGCATCTCCACCAATTGCATAGCCGCGGGATCGCGCGTCCGGCGGCTTCTTTTGTTTCGGGCGACTTTGAATGGCCGCTGTTTTGTGTCACCGCTCACGCACGTGTGCCACGCGAAGAAGCCACCGGGCGGCGGGTGTTCCGTACCCAACGCGGGATGGAGCTTAGGCTATGCTGGTCTGTTGAGATACTGCTGTTGGACTTTTTTCACACTCGCCCAGGTGTCCTATGCCGCCCATTACGAACGACTCGCTGGATCCTCAGATCTTTGAGCTCTTCGACAGCTACGTTCACAGCCTCATCAGCCGTCGCGAGTTCCTGGACCGCGCGGCCAAGTATGCGGTGGGCGGTCTCACAGCCGTCGCCATTCTGGAGTACCTCTCACCAAAATATTCTGCAGCGCAGCAGGTGCGGCCGAGCGATCCGCGGCTCGGTGAGGAGTACATCGAGTATTCGTCCCCCGACGGCGGCGGCACTATCCGAGGCCTTCTTTGTACGCCGGAAGACGACGATGTGGCCTTCCCCGGTATCGTGGTGGTTCACGAAAACCGCGGCCTCAATCCGCATATCGAAGACGTTGCTCGCCGAACCGCGTTGGCCGGCTTTGTCGCTCTCGCTCCAGATGCGCTCACTCCACTTGGCGGGTACCCGGGCAACGACGACGAAGGCAGGGTCTTGCAGCGCCAACGCGATCGCGGCGAGATGCTCGAAGATTTCATTGCCGCCTTCTCGACGCTCAAGGCACATCCGCGGTGCACCAGCAATGTCGGCGTGGTCGGTTTCTGTTTCGGCGGCTGGATCTCGAACATGATGGCAGTCCGCGTGCCGGATCTCATGGCAGCTGTCCCGTTTTATGGTGGGCAGCCAGACATCGAGAACGTTCCCGCTATCAACGCCCCGCTGCTGTTGCACTTTGCGGAGTTGGATCCACGGGTCAATCAGGGTTGGCCTGCATACGAAGCGGCACTGAAGGAGCACGACAAGGAGTATTCCGCGCATCATTACGCTGGCGCACGGCACGGCTTTCATAACGACACGACACCACGCTACGACGAAGAGGCAGCAAAGCTGGCCTGGCAACGAACGATCGAATTCTTCGGCGAAAAGCTGCGCTGATGGTCATATGTGTAGGAGCTACCACGGGGCGATTCCGGTTTACTTTCTTGCGGCTAAGCCCGTTTTGGCATGATTGGCCAAGAATCGCTATATAGGGCATGCGAGCTTCGTATGCCTTGCCAGTACCTTGTCTGTCAGCATTCCCATTTGAACAA
>JAAXGO010000154.1 GCA_012267425.1 Rhodothermales bacterium | reverse complement strand
GCCCCGGGCGGCGCGGTCGGCAGTCTGCCGGCGGACACGCTCGCGCTCATATGCCCGCGCCTTCTCTTTGTTCCGCCGTGGCTTGCCGGCGGCCCGCAGCCGCGCATCCCGCGCCCGGCCGGCGGCACGGGCTTTAGCGGCACAGGGTGCGCAGAGGCTGCGCTCGGGTTCGGGCGGGCGCTTTCCGCACTTCGGGCACAGGCCGGCGGCGCGGCGTTCGGCGGCGCGCCGGGCGAACCGTTCGCGGTCGCGCGCCCGGCGCACCTCGGGATCCTTGTGGGGCATGGGGGAATCTCCGGTCGCGGTGGAAGTCGGGACGGCGGGACATCCCTCCGGCACGGAGCCGGCGGGACGTCCCGGGCGCGAGCGGCGCGCCGCTCAGCCCTTCTGGCGGCGCTCCACGAAAATCCCGATCGCGCGCCAGCCCCAGAGCTGCACGCCGCAGTTCCGCAACTTGATCCCCGTCGCGATGATGATTTCGTCGCGGGCCGGCCTCATCCGCTCCACCGCTTTCAACGTGGCGATGACCGGGTGGGGCCTGCGCCGGCCTTTCGGCCTGGCGCCGTTGGCGTCGACGGGAACGATGTCCCCGTCCGCCTGTGACAGGTACCGCTGAATGACGTAGCGGTCGTCGTCCAGACCGCCGCCGACGAAATGGGTGAGAAAGGTGCGCGCGTTTCCGCGCGGTGCGAGTGCCGCCTGCATCGTGCCGTGCTCCTGGGTCAAGTGAAAGGGAACGGCGGCTATGCACCTCCCCGGAGCGCCGACCGCCGCCCCGCTTTCGGCCAGACTCGGCCTCCTCGTGGCGTCAGCCGTTCCGGAGCGCAGGCCCGGCGAGGTCGCATTGACGGCGATACGGATGCGGACAAGTCGGCGAACGTCCCAGATGGTGAGGCTGGCAGGTGGAGGTGGCGTTTCGAAAGGATCACAGGGCGACAGTGCGACAGCACCTCACGCGATCTGATCGTGGATTGGATTGGTAATGCCCGCACTCGGTGCTATAAAATTGTGCTGATGGCAGGCACTCGCGGAGCCAGGATTGCAGACGTTCAAGACCAAGGCTTTCGCGCGCTTCGCGAACCGCGAGGGACTGGAGGACGCCGCATTGTGCGAGGCGATCGGCCGAGCCCGGAGAGGTCTTATCGACGCCGACCTCGGAGGCAGCGTCATCAAGCAGCGCATTGCGCGGCGAGGCGGTGGCCGATCCGGCGGGTTCCGGACGATTGTGCTGTTTCGCAGGGGCGAACTGGCGTTTTTCGTCTACGGTTTCGCCAAGAGCGGCCGGGACAACGTGCGGCGGGACGAGCTGGCGGCTTTCCGGCTGCTGGCGGACGAATACCTGTCGCTGGACCCAGCCGGGCTTGCGGCAGCGCAGGCGGTTGGAGCGATTATCGAGGTGGAATGCGATGACCAAGCAGTACAAGAGTGAGGCGCTGGCGGCCGCGCACGAGGCGGCGCTCGGTTTGGCCGAAGCTGGCGTCATGTCCAAGAAAACCATGCGCGTGTTTGACGAGATGTGCCTGACGCCCGTGGAGGCGATGTCCCCGGAGGACATACGGGCGCTGCGGCTTCGGGAAAACGCGAGCCAAGCTGTGTTCGCGCGCTATCTCAACGTGACCACGGGCTTGGTGAGCCAGTGGGAACGCGGGGAAAAGCGACCGCGGGGTGCCTCGTTGAAACTGCTCACACTGGTCGCGAAGAATGGCTTGAGTGCCGTGGCGTGACGGCTATACGTCTACGGTAAAGCGAACCACCCTTTCGCGCCCCGACGTAACTCGTGGCCTCAGAATGGCCTTCTTAGCACCTCGAAGAGGGACTTGAATCGCACTTGGTTCCCAGCAGCTACTGCCTGCGCATGGGCAGCCGCCAACTGCGGCCCGAACCGGCTCGGATCAGTGTTCCAGAGCGGATGGGTGATGATCTCCACGACGTTCGCGCGACTTCCTGCCGGGAGGCCCGCAAAAGTCTTTGGTTTCCACCCAGGCATGGCTGCAAAATATGGCGCAGCGACTGCCGCATCGAGCTCCTTCCAGTATGGCACCGTGAAGTCGATTGGCGCGTTTGGATCCAAGGCAAGCCGTGCAACGTCTAGACCTAAGCGCCAATCGAGGATCGGATGGTAGGGCAGGTTGCTGAAGTCACGCAGGCAATCTGGACACGAGGTTGTGCAGCCGTTGGTTGCTAGTCCCGCGTGTTGCGGACTCGCAAGGAACTCGTAGAACGTCGGAGTTTGTGGAGGCTGCCCCAACACGTACTGCAGCAAGCGCTCGGCCTCTTGTGGCTGTCCCAGTAGTGATGCGTATCCGGCGCCGTTCTCTAGGCTATCGGAGATGAACACCTGCCCGATGATCTCGCCGGAGGCATCACGAAGAACCCGAACGCCTACGTTGATCTCCCGTTCGTGGATGTCCAAGTAGTCTGCTGCCGCGCGTCGCAAAAGAAAGCCGAAGGAGAAAAGAGCCGCACGAACTCCCAGGCCTTCAGGTCCGGCGGGCGACTTTCGCAATCCCACCGGCCATTTGGCAATTCCCAGAACCATGACGTCGGTCACCTTGACCGAAGCCAATGCTCTTTCGTGGCTCCCGGCGTTGACGTCGATCGGAGCGTTGTTGATTCCTGTAGCGGCAAGCGCATCCTGCGTCACCCAGCTCTCCCCTTGTGCCAGCTTCTCGAAAATGAATAGGCGACCATCGTTATCGTTGACGACGTAGACTGTCTCCTGGTCCGCCCAGACTTCGAAGTTAGCTTTTTGCTTGACCGGGAGCGGAGTAACTCCCAACTTCGGCCGGGATGCGCGTGGGGTCCACTCGAAAGCACCGTCAAAATCGCGACTGCTGCCAAACCATGACCGAAAACCAGCCGGTTGAGCAAGGTCGATGACACGATACCCCGGATCATCGGCCGACGTTGCTTCGCAAACCGCACACTGGGCGGGAGGCGGTTGCGATCCGTCTATAGCCTGACAATGCGCGCATAGACCAACCAAGATGGCCGGTCCCAGCGGCCCAGGTGCCTCATTGACGTTGTTGCCTTGAGGCCGGTAGTCGACGACTCCGATAGCCGTGTGAATGAGCCCATCTTTGACTGTTTCCGCCCCAGGCGCGAACTGGCTGATGGCAATGTCCAGCTCTCGGTCGATCAGCCCATCAGGCGGCCAAGGGTAGGCACTACGAGGCCTGTCATGATAGAGATACCGGACTCTCGTGGGAAAACCGAACATCGGCAGCACACCGGCATTCGCGAGTCGCTCACTCAGAGCGGTCTGCGTGTAGAGTGGATCGGTCGAGACGGTGGTAACTGCGGCAACAAGGTCGTTCGTCACGTAGTCAATCAACGCTTGCCGCTCCGCCTCAAGATCGGCATCGACGTAGACCAGTAGAACGTCGCAGACGCGAGCCACTTCTACCCCATTTTGCCGGATCCATTCGCGAACGAGTTCGGCTGTACTTGCTCCATCAGGCGCTCCGACCGGCGGTTTGGCCGGAGGAAGGTTCCAGTTCGCAGCGGTCCCGAATTCACCGTGGACGCTATCGCCAGGGCCTCCGAAGAGATTTAGTGAAGCAAATGCCCTTCGTAGAATCTCCTTCGCCAGAACTCGTTTGATGATGGCCTCCCGCCGCATGTCCACGTAGGGCTGGGGAGGCGGATCTGATGTGATTCGCTGGGGACGTTGAAAGTAGTAGTCATCGTGGCTCCGCCCCCGACACAGCGTGAGCGCCACGGACATGCCCGATCCCCGGCGGCCGGCACGACCGATCCGTTGCTGATAGTTGAAACGCATCGGCGGCATGTTCGCCATCATCACTGCGAGCAGAGACCCGATGTCAACACCAGCTTCCATCGTCGTCGTCACGCTCAGCAAGTCAACTGGATCAGCAAGTGGATTCTCTTGTGGTGCGGGTAGACAGATGTTCTGAAAGAGGCGCTGCCTTCTTCTAGCGTCTATTTTGTTTGTCTGGCCGGTGAGTTCTTCGCAGTTCAGGCGAAATACATGGCCGGCCTGCGTTGCCAGGTAGCTGTAATAGTCGGCAGACAATTTCGCGTCGGCGGTCGGCTGTGGTGACGAAAGAGGCGACCAGCAATCAGCACAGACGCCGCCGGACGGGTGGAGGTGGATTCTCCGACATTGCATGCATTCGTGGAAGACGGCACCGGCCGGCTGGAGGCAGAGAGAGGTTACCTCAAGGTAGTAGTGCGCTTTGTTCAGGCATCCTGAGCCCGAGAGATGGTCGATTACTTCGTCGATGTAGCTGGTGGTTTCCAGACCGTTTTGAGTTGCGACCTTCGTCAAATATTTGACCACGTAGCCTGGAACTGAGTTGGCCGAAGAAGCTGAATGTGTGGAAAGTCGCTTGCGAGATCCAAGCAGGCGAATGCAGCCGTCAACGCCCTCTTGGATTAGATTCGAGGCTGCCGGGCTAGCGATCCGATCCGTGGTAGGTAGCGCGAGAAGCAGTGACTCGATGCTCCTGCGTCCCGAAGCGAAAAGAAGGTCCATCAACTCGACCACCGAACGATCCTGAATTCTTCGCAGATGGTCACGTTGGGGTTGCGTTAGTTGGCCCTGCGGCTTCGCAATTGGCGTTCCATCCGGCGGCCAGCTGTACAAGTCACGCCAGTTGCCACAGTCATTCTGTGAATCGGTCCATATAACGGCTTTCCCGTAACCCGCCGGGTTCATCCCTTCTGCGAGCAGGCGTGCTGAGGCATCGGCGACGATTTGGGTCATTCGGAATGGGCCATTAGCGGCACGCTCAAGGATCTTTCGTGCAGCCTCTTGATTGGTGAGTGTTGGGTCGAAACTTGACGACAACCCTGCGGTCGCTGGGTTGGCGGCCATCGCGATAGTTGTTGCGTCTTCCGGGTGTTCCGACTGAAACGAAGCAGCGGCTTGCTGGTGATCCGGAGACAGTGCCTGCCCGCCGCACTGATCTGCAAACGCCTGGGGACCGGCCGCCTGTCTCACCAGTGCGACCGTGAGTGCTTGGCGCAAAGCATCCCGGTAGTGAGAGAAGCGCATTCCTGCGGAGAGCTTTGCCGCGTCTTGGCGGCTGTCGGAGAACACGACCAGCTTGCGTTCTGTAGAAAGCGGAGGTTTGGCGAGGTCGCGCAGCAGCCCATCACCAAGAACTTGAGCAATCTTCTGGAAACCTGTGCGCTGCGTTCGAATTGGGGACCGGACGACCGTCCGCCGAGCCCAGTCCGCATCACACCGAGGGCAACGAGCAGGATAGGCCTCGCGACCAACGCCTGCGGATGGGGGATTTTGTCCGTGGATCGAGGGTACGTAGTAGAGATACCCAGCTCGTCCACCCTGAGGCGCTCCTCCAAGTCCTACCCGACCGTCAACGGGATCGTAATGAGCAAGCCGCCAAGTTCGCTGGACTGCGTCCTGTGTCCACTGCGTAGACTCCGGTTCCGAGGCATCCCAAATAGGCCAGAAGACCGCGTAGCGCTCATAATCCCGATCAATAGAAGCGAAGTCTGGAGCGGCCTCCAGATTGGGATGATCCGGGCTCAGATACCATTCGTTCGGGTTTCCTGTAGCGCGGCGGTACCCGCCGAAAAGTGCCTCGCCACACGCTTCACAGTACAGCAACTCCAGAACACGAGCCCCACACTGGCAAGTGAGGGAGGGCACGTAGTGAAGGATGCCGGTGGGGCATGGATCCAAACGCTGCGGAGCCTGACTGCATTCAGGATCAGTGCAGGCCCACAACCCTTGCAGGTTGCGGAACATCAGGTGAACGCGCATCGGGATCGGGGCAAGACCCGTGTCGCCATGAGCGTGGCAAAGCGCGGTGAGCAGCCCGTCGGTGGCCAGCTCAGCCTGGGGCGTAACCGGAAAGAGTGCGGACGCAAGCTCATTAGGAGTCCGAGGAACTATTTGGTTGTTCTTTGTGCAGGCCAGACGCAGCGCGTCAGGAGCCAAAACGTGTTGGAGCGCCGCGCTGAGAGCCTCCTCCGTGGGCGTTTCTTGGAGCGAGTTCGGCGCCCCCACTGCGACTTGAAGTGAGGCGGTCGCCTGAGGAAGGGCAGCTTCACCTGGACGAACGTCGCGAGCGAACTGAGCGAACGCTCCAGCGTGACCGGCAAGTGCTACCGCAGCCGCGGCTTTCGGTGGAATTACATAAGATGGTCCCCCAATCACTCGGAAGCGACTGCGATGCCTGCCGAAGAACTGTTCCAAGTATTGGAGCCCGGTCGTCCCGCTTTCGAGCGAGGCGCTGGATGCGACGATCCGAAGCTGATCTGAATCTGGAGTTAGACCGAGACGATCAAGCAAGGCTCGGAGAAGGTAGGCGACTTCTGTGCCAGGTGTGCCGCGGTAGGTGTGCAGTTCATCAACAACGAGATGAAAGATATGCTCCGGAGACTGCTCCAACCACTGGCGTGTTTGGTCGAAAATGGGAGTTTCGATCATCCGCATCAGCATGATGTTGAGCATCGAGTAATTCGTGATGAGAATGTCTGGAGGGGAGTCCTGCATGTCCCAGCGGGACCACATCTCCGCGCCGTCCATACTCTGAAAGAAGCGTTCCGCCGCACTTCCTGCGACGGCTTGCGCATCCCGGTGGATGCTCGTCAGTTCTTTTCGAAGCCGTGTGACATTTGCGGAGTTGGGAGCCCCGGAGACAGGGGTTCTCCCCGTGTAACGACCGAAGTACAAGCAGTTTGCTTGGCGATTCGCATGGAGCCATGACCTTGCCCCGGGACTATCCAGAGCTTCGCGAAGGCGCATTAGCTGATCCTCTACGAGAGCGTTCAGCGGATACAGGAGTAGAGCCCGGATAGCTGCGGGTCGTGTCTCATGCGCCCGCTGGCCGATCGGTGGCGCCCAACGACGGCGGCTTCCCTGCAATGTGAAGTGGTTCCACCAGTCCCACTGGCTGGGTTGTTGCGCGGGTGCGCTCCACGTCGCGGATTCACGCACAATTGATGCCACCACGGGGAGGAGGAAACACTCCGTCTTGCCGGAACCTGTTCCTGTGGTGACGATGACATCCCGCCCGTTGATGACGACTTCTTCGAAGACGTCCCGCTGGTGTTGGTGTAGTGTGAGTGCCGAGGGGAACAAACCCTGGTCGATGAAGGCAGAGGCGTCGGCCACCTCGCTGGCCTGCCAGACGCTGCCAAGGAGAGCGTTAGCTGTCTGCCTGAACGACTCTCCTGAAGATCGGTAAGCAGGAACCGGCTCAATAAGCGGCTGGCGGTATATGCGGCCGTCGTGATCAAGCAAACTTCTGCGCTCGGCAGTAAGGTCTTCGTATCGGAGATCGAATGGACTGTCGAGATACCGCAGGTACATATCGCGGAGGTTCTCGAAAAGCCGAATCGGATTCATGTAACTCGGACCTCTTGTCGCAGCAGGCCTGCGGCGAGACGTGCCACCTTCTGGGGAACGACATACTGTAAACGCCGAGTGGTCCCGTCGAGACTCGGGAGTAATCCGGTGCAGAGAATTAACCCTCTTTCGATGAGTAGCGGCGGCCTGCAGGTCACCGGAACGCTCAATAGCGACCGGGAAGCGTGGTACTGCATCAAACCGCGCACCCGCTTGTGCCGGAGAATGGCATACTTCCCAACTTGAACGGGAACGTCGTATGTCTTCCCTCGCCAACGCAGGTAGTGGAAGCGTTGGTATTTCATGCGAAACCGGAATAGTCCTGTCCGGAATCTATGCACATCTTGATACTCTAAATCTCGCGCGCCAGCGTAGTCTCTCGCCGTCCAGTGCAACGTGGACGGAGAGAACCTCTCAATCGTCCATCCGGGTGCAGCAGGTGCCTTGGCGGGGACGCGGCTTCGCGGATCATCTACCGGTGGAATTGCCGCCAGCAGAGAAAGGGGGGCATTCTCTTGGATGTGTATCCGCGCTGCTCTGCAAACTGTCTCTAATGCGTTGAGGTCGCTGGCCACCAAGCGAATGCGGTCGGGCATGCCAGGTGCTGCTTCAGACTCCCATGTGACAAGACCTAACCCAATCCGGTCGCGCAAGCCCGGCGGGCGCGCACCACAGAGGACTCCCACCCATCGATCACCCTTCTGGTGGATCGCAAGTGCCGGAGGTACGACACGCCAGTCAGCCTCCGCGGTCACGGAATAGAACTCCACGTGCGCTAGTCGCTGCAATGCAAGGCGTGTTGCTTGGTAGACGGGAAGCTCGCTTGCAGTTGCGTGGTCTGCACTTCCTCTGTTCTTCTCAGCATCTCCGGGTTCCACATGGAGTTCTTCCACCGCCGCGCGGAATTGGGACCAGGATCCGCTTCCACGGACCGACATCCATGTGAGCAGGTCGTTCAAACTCAACGACGTGATCTCCAAATGTTCCGTGCCAAGTGCTTGTGCGACAGCCATAGCGCTCGCACGGACTCGGAATCGGGGTCCATGGTCAACCCCTTTCGGCCTGCGTCCAAGATCATCCGACACCATCGAACAACGGCCGCATCGTTGCTACTGCTCGATGCGCTGCCCAGGTGCTTGATTGTTTCCGGTGGATCACTCCCAGCGACGCAGAGTACGTGGGTGATTTTCTTGTCACAGTGAAGTGGGTCCCGTGGCAGTGCCCAGATAGGGCGAAATCCGGGGGATGCGATCAGCGGTGCCCCGTGTAGCCGAGAAGCCCTAATGGCCATCACGATCTGTCCTGGTTCCGACCCCAGCAGTATCGGATTCGTCTCTGGCACGGAAAAAGACTCCGAACCCCAGGGCTCCGTGGATGCCGCTCGAGTTATCGGCCCGCAGATGGCGAGCTTTTGGGCGCTACCTGGAGCAAAGGAAAAGGCGTAAGCATCCCATAGCTTCCAAGATGCCTCGAAGGGCACGATCCGGTACGATTTACTTCTTCCAGCACACCAGACGGAATGCGAGCCAACCGCGTCCCATGCGGACGTGCGATAAGCGCCGTTCTCAAGGCGCTCGGCTACTCGGCCATCGATACGGACATCGGACGCGTGTTCAGGGTCTCCGTACACGCGAATCAACGGCGGATGCCCTTCAAGCCAGTTTGCATGCCCAATGCGAATCCCGCGCTCCAGGCTTATCTGGATTCCTGGAAGCGGCCTCAGTGCGTTGAAGATGTCAGCGTCATTTGACGGGGGAACCGGTGCGTTTGGAATTACATTGCGAAAAACAAGCCATCCGGGCGGGGTTCCGAACGTCTGGTCGAGTACAGTCGTTGGCTGAGCCTCTGCTGCTAGGAGCGCTTCTTCGACACGGCTCCTGAGCGGCTCGGTACAAAGAACGACATGGTCTCGACCAAGGTCGAGACATGACTGCGACACATATCCACTGATGTCAGGTCGAGATGCCAGCACATAAAGCTCGCGCCCACTTAGAGACCACTTGCACTGTCCATTCGTGCCTTGCTGCATCCATACCGCGCCGTTCCGAAGCACGCTTGAGAAGTCGTCGGGAACGACATCCTGATACCACTCGTCCTGCATCGCCCGCAGGTGGACTTTGCCTTCAGATGCGACAACAGTGAGATCGTCCGGCAAGCTGGCAGACCTGCGTGCAATGAAGGAAACGTCGCAAAAACCATCACGATCGAACCGGAGTCGAATTTGGATGGGCAGAGATTTCTCTCCCTGAACAGCTTGTTCTCTTTCAGCAGGATTCGGCGACGGTTGTGCTGCGTCGTTCATTTGTGGGGCTTTGCGTGTAATCCCTGTGTACTTGGGTGGCTTCTTCCTGACCTGCTTCCGTGGCGAAAGTTGATCGCGTGTAGTCGGTTCGTCCTTTGGGCGATCGCCTTCATCTTGGACCGCCGGGCCGCGGACCTGTCCGTCATCCGATGTAGATTCTGTAAGGGATGCAGATACTGCTTCTACGCCACTAAGTGGTTCGCCCGGAGGCGCAGCGTCTGCTGCCGTGTGCTCCTCGATCAGACGATCTGTTAAATCCGCAACGCTTGTGACGTCTGGTGTGGCCGAGTCAAGTGAGTGATCGTCGTTGGCCTCATTGTTCTGTTGGCTCACACATCGAACTGGCCTTTCCTGTTTTGGCTCCTCCTCGTCCGGCGACGCATTGAGTTCATCGGCAATCTCCGGTTGTGCGCCGGTATTGATAAGGTGTTCCGCATGGGCCTCTTCGCTAGCGACAGTCAAGTCTGACTGATTTGTTGTATTTCTTGGCCGAGCTACAGGCTCTGTACTCGTCGGTCCACCAACTGGGTCTGGGTACGCCTCCGCAGCAGCGGCACTCCCGCCAGCGCCATCACTTGACATGCGAAGATCACGCGCGACTTCCTCTCCTAAACGGGATTCGGGACACCCAGGTTCGTCTGTGTCCGAAACCTCGTCGCTGCACTCACCGGTAGTAGCATGTGGCGACATCCGAACTGGCTCCGCTTGCGAAAATCTTGCCCTCATCCGGGCGGAATAGATGAGGACAGCCATGCTGACAGCAACGGCGAGGAGAGCGAACAACAAAGTCAGAAGGCCACCGCTCATGCATGGACCCTCTTCCGCGAGATCTGGACCGCATGGGATCCGCTATTCGAATCGGCCCGCGCGTGTGACATGATGTCCGCGGGCACACCACACATCGGGCAAATGCTTCGAGCTGTGCAAATTGAACACCGGGGCCGTCGAGGCAGGCAGGTTCGCTGACCATGTACCACGAGGTTGATATGGAACGCCTTCCTTCGGGCCGCCCCGACAGCATCCTGCAAGCCGTCGTGAAGACCCCGTCGCCGATAGACGGACTTGCCGTCAAGTACGCCTACCCGCTTGAATATCCGGAAGGTGTTGCCGTCGACCGGAAACACGTCCCTGCCAAGACTGTAGAGCAGGACGCAACGTGCAGCCTTCCACGACAAACTAGGCAAGCGGGTCAGGAAACGTTCGGCGTTCTCATTGTCCATGTCTCGTAGGACATCCAGGGAATAAGTTCCTGTCGCTTCCTTTGCGGTCTCGAGAAGCTTCCTGATGGTTCGTGCCTTTTGCTCCTGGAGCCCGCCTATACGGATTGCTTCGGCGACGTGGCACAGCGGGGCTTTGGCCACATGCTCCCAATCTGGGAACGTTGAGCGAAGTTTCTCCCACACGAGCTTTAGGCGTTCGAGATTGGTCTGAAAGCTCAGGACGATGTATACCGCCTCGTCCAGCGGATCGTCCTTGTTATCAAGGTCAGCCTCCGGGGCACCGTAGGCATCATCCAGAAGCAAGTCGAGCTGCTCAATGGCAGATCTTGCGCCACGATGAAGTCGGAACTGGATCGCACGCCCCAAGGCTAGACTCTCAATGATTGCGGGTTCGCAGCGCTGTTCCCAAGACTGCGCGAACGAGAAGAGGTGGCACCGAATTACCGATCATTTCGTAGGCGCTTCGGCGGCACGCCAGTGTCGCTGGAAAGGATACGAAATCGGGAAGCCCCTGAATGCGGGCGTACTCGCGAACGGACAATGATCGTTCCCCGGCATAGTGGTAGACGCAGTCGTACTTGGTGGATAGGGCCGTTGAGGGTGCGCATGGATGCAGTCGTCTATACGCAGAGCCAAAGCGACGCGACAGGCCATTGAGCAGGTGCGCGGGGATATCCCGAGCGCATCCGCCGGGAGGGATTTGCCGAAGGCGAAGGACAGTCTCGCGCCGAACGAGTGGGGTTTGAGTATTGGAAAGAAACTTGGGCGCGCCTTCTCGCATTAGCTGCTGGAAGGCGGTATTGGGAGACATCGCATAGGGACGCGGCTCTTCTGGCTCACCGGGACCCAGCAAGGGGATGTCTGAGAGCGCCTGCTGAGCCTGCGTCATGGCCAAGTCGAGTGGGTCTGCCAAGATGCCACGATAAGGCTCCACCTCTTCGCGAATCCGCCCTCCGCGACGGATGGCCGAATAAAGTGGAGCCAGATTCGGGCCGGGGTCTGGAAGTGCTTCTTTTCCTGTTCCCGACCGAACGCAGAGGATGAGTAGCCGCCGGCGCGCCTGAGGCGTTCCGTAGAGTGCGGCATCGAATACGTCATGCTCGACACGATAGCGAAGACCGCGCGCCCCAGGAGCCTCGAGGCGAACAAGCAAGTCCTCGAGAGTTTTCCCGCAGCGATGCCGGATGAGATCGGGGACGTTCTCGATAAGAACGATGCGCGGGCGGAGCGCCGCCACGTAGTCCGGCATGACAGCCAACAAGCGATTGTGTTGACTCGCTTGGGTCTTGTGATGGTGGCCGTTCCGAATTTGGCTGAAGCCCTTGCATGGAGGCCCGGCAGCCAACAGGTCAACGCCGTTGAGCCCGCGGCAGTCCTTCGTCACTCGCCGCAGCCCCTCATCCGTCAGTAGGTCGCACTCAACGGCCACCGATTCGGGTGCGTTGTGGTTGTATATTGCGACTGCTTGGTCCCAAGAATCGTAGGCGCGAACTACCCGAAAGCCGAGGGATCGGAGACCGAGTCCGATTGCCCCCATGCCGCTACAAAGCTCAACGGCCGTAGGCCCATTCTCGTCGAGGCTTGGCAGCCAAGTTATGCGGCGATTCTCTTCTCGGAGTGCGCCGCGCGCATCGATCCCGGTCAAATCGCCTGACCCTCGTCGAACTTGTTGCTGATCAATCATTCGCGCCAAAACCTGCACTCACTCTCCTCGGACGACTTGGTCCGAAATGGCCTCTGACGCGACGCGCCATGAACCCCGGCCAACCCCCCAATTTGGGTGGTCCGGTTGCGATATTAGTGCATGAATGGATTCTCAACCAACGGCGGGTGCGGTGGTGCATCACGAAGGCCGGTGGGACACTTGTTTCCGGTGGCAGCGGCGAAAGCCAAGAGCTATCAGTGCGTACGACGTTGTGGCGATGCTTCCAGCCCTTGATCAGACGGCGCCATTTGCCGGGAACGCGGCATGGGGGCCCGCGTGGCAGCAAACTGCGAAGCGTGCTTCTTCGGGAACAGCATAAGCTGTCGCGACGGATGATTGATAATTTTCCGAAGTTGGATTGGCCGCCAAGGGACATGGCTACAGCCAGTCGGCGCTCGATCGTCGAGGAAATTCGGACGCTTCGTCTATCGCGGCGCAATCGGAATG
>JAAXGO010000153.1 GCA_012267425.1 Rhodothermales bacterium | reverse complement strand
ATGGTGATGACGTTGCCCGCGCCGTCCCGCATCACCTCGTATTCGATCTCCTTCCAGCCGAGGAGTGACTTCTCGATCAAAACCTGGCTGGCGAGCGACGCCGCAAGACCGCTGGCTGCGATGGTCCGAAGTTCTGCTTCGTCGTGAGCGACTCCCCCGCCGGTCCCGCCCAAGGTGTACGCGGGTCGCACCACCACGGGGTAGCCGATTTCATTCGCCGTCGCGACGGCAGCTTCAACTGAATCGACCGCTTCGCTCTGCGGCGCCGGTTCGGAGATGCGCGTCAGGAATGCGCTGAACTGGTCCCTGTCTTCGGCCATCCTGATCGAGTCGATCGCGGTACCGAGCACACGGACGCCGTACTTCTCGAGAATGCCCAGGTCGGCCAGTTCAACCGCCAGATTGAGGCCCGTCTGCCCACCGAGCGTCGCCAGTATTCCGTCCGGCCGCTCGCGCTCGATGATGCGTTCCACGACGGACACGTGCAGCGGCTCGATGTAGATGTGGTCCGCAACGTCCTCGTCGGTCATGATCGTCGCCGGATTGGAGTTGACGAGGACGATCGTCACGCCCTCTTCACGCAGCGCCTTGCATGCCTGCGTCCCGGCGTAGTCGAACTCGGCAGCCTGCCCGATCACAATGGGTCCGGAGCCGATGACGAGAACCTTTTCTGGCTTGGTCGATGGCATTACGATTTGAGTCCTTGCGTGTTGTTTATCAAAGTAGTCGCTAGTGAGTCTTGATCCCCAAGAGCGAGTCTGCAAGCTCGCTCAGGCACGTTACTTCCAGGTCGGGCCTCACACCCGATGAGGAACGCTCCCCTGTGCGATTGAGCCAAACGCTCTTGACGCCTGCATCGTTGGCTCCGCGCACGTCATACTCGATGTGGTCTCCAACATGAAGAAGCTCGTGCGGTTCGCAGCGTGCCTCTCGTACGGCGATCTCGAAGATGCGCGGGTCGGGCTTCTCGATGCCGCCGTGCTCGACCGACATCACGATGAAGTCGAAGAACTTCTCCAATCCCAGCCGTTCAGGTCGCATGCTCCCGTTGGTCAAGGTTCCGAGCGTGTACGATCCGTGCAGCCACTCAAGTCCGGGCACAACGTCGGCGAATGGGCGACTGTTGCGGTTTCGCTCCTCTAGGTAGGCGCCGGTGGCTCGATTGGCCAGGTGGTTGTCCGGCGTGTCGATATCGGCGAATGCGCGGCGCATAGCATCGTGCCGCAGCTTGACGAGGTCGGTAATCGTTCCCCATTGCCGGTCGCGTTCCACCACCCAAGCTTGGTCGAGATGGTCGACCGTGAGGCCCTCAGTACCCTCGGGGTCGATCAGCCGGACCTCACGCAGGGCCGCTTCAAGACCGCGCGCCAAGGCGTCCTCGAAGTCCCACAGAGTCCCATCCACGTCGAACGATATGGCCTTGATGTCCGAGAGTGCGGTCACTGCCTGGCCACTTCCTCGATCTCGATGGTGACCTTGATGCCTTTTAGGTAGTAGCCGTCAGACCGCGTGTGTTTCGCTTCGATCAGTTCATATGCCAAGTCGTTGAACTCTCGCTCCGGGTTGTCGGGACCGATTTCGTCTTCGTTTCCGTTCCAGAGGACTATTCCTCTGTATATCGGCCTCACGTACCCGTTTTCGAATTCGTAGGATGCTTTGAGCATGGTCAATAGCTAACTCGTGGGCGGTTGATATAGTTTCAATTCAGGTATTCGCTTGAATCCTCCATCCAAAGTATACAAAGACACATTATGTCTGATGGCGGTTGCCGCGATGACGACATCGAGGTCGGACATCGTCTCACCACTACGTATGTACCGCCTACTCAAGCTGCCCGCCAACACCCATGTCTGCTGATCCACTTCCAAGTAGTCTATGGAGACTACTCGCGTAGCTAGGAAATCGAACTCATCCTGAGTCCGCGATCCACGTAGGTACTCCATGATGACGGGGCCCGTTAGAACGGCTTCCCGTGAGACGATCAGGGCAGCCAGATGTTTAGCGATGTCCGAATTTGGCAACCTCTGCGCGTGCATGAGAACGGAAGATTCCACCAATATCATTAGGGGGAATCCTTCCCGAGCGAATCGAGGAAGGCCCGCCTCTCCATATCCAGTCTCAAGGCATCATCGCTATAATCGTCAACGACTATCGTGCCCCACGAGTCTATGAGTTCCTGAACCTGCTTCCGCCGAATATATTCCTTCAGCGCGGCGTTCACGGCCCGACTCTTGGTCTTTTCTCCGGTGGCGTCGACCACCGAATCAAGCAGCTTACCGTCAATGTCGAGTGTCGTTCGCATCTCAATACCTCATCATTTACTATCACCACTATCTTACATCACTCTCCCGCACCATTTCAATGAATCGGTCGAAGATATACTCATTGTCCAAAGGCCCTGGCGACGCCTCGGAGTGGTACTGGATGGTCATGATCGGCATGGACGTGTGCCGCAGGCCCTCCACTGTGCCGTCGTTGAGATTGACGTGGCTGACTTCAAGCTCCGAGGGTAGGGAATCAGGGTCGACGGCATAGCCGTGGTTCTGCGCGGTGATATAGACGCGGCCGGTCGCGAGGTCCTTGACCGGGTGGTTCGCCCCCCGGTGGCCGAACTTGAGCTTGAACGTCTTGCCGCCGAATGCCCGCCCGATCATCTGGTTGCCGAGGCAGATGCCGAGTATGGGCACTCTGCCTGCGATTCCCTGCGCCGCCTCGACCGCGTAGTCGAGCAGTTCAGGATCGCCTGGCCCCGGCGACATGAGCACTCCGTCAGGCTTCAGCGCCAAGATGTCATCAGCCGAAGTCCTGGCCGGCAGGGCCTTGACCTCGCAGCCTCGCGCCCGGAGCATCCGCAGGATGTTGTATTTCAGGCCGCAGTCGTCGACAAGGATGCGGTACGGCCTGTCCTGACTCGCTGAGCCGTCCATCGTGCTGGGAGAGTCCCAGTCGTATGGCTCCTCCGTCGATACCTGCTGCACGAAGTCCGTGTCTCCGTAATCCGGGAGGTCGCCCAGTCGGGCGAGCGCCTGCATCGGCGTCTCATCGACGGCTATCACGCCCTTCATCACGCCTCGCGTGCGCAGCCTTCTGGTTATGGCCCGCGTGTCGACGCCGCTGATCCCGGTTACGCCCTGCGACTTGAGAAACTCATCCAACGTGGACGTGCTCAGCGCGTGGCTGGGCCGAGCCGAATGCTCCCGCACGACGAACCCGGCGACCTGAACCCTTGCCGACTCGAAGTCCCGCTCGCTGATCCCATAGTTCCCGATCAGCGGATACGTCGGCACGACGATCTGCCCCGCGAACGACGGGTCGGTCAGCATCTCCTGGTACCCCGTCATCGACGTGCTGAACACAACCTCGCCGTGCGCTGGGCGAGCGGCACCGAAGGCCTCGCCGCGATACACGGAGCCGTCTTCAAGCACGAGGTGGGCGGGGTTATACATTTATCCCGTCCGTTCGCAATTCCACCTTGGCTTGTTCCCAAGAAACATACTTCCCGTTCGCCTCTCGGCTACGGTCGAGGGCTTCCATGTCTGTTAGGTCTTCGAGCAACTCTTCCCAGAAGGCATAATCGAGCAGTATCGCCTTCTTCTTCCCGGTGGAGTCCACAAGGGTTTGGGCTTTATCAATCAGTTCATTGACTTGCATACCGATCTCCGTATACGGCCTAGCTACGCCGAGTCCGAGCTTCGCTGTCCTGTATTTTATTTTGCAGGGCTTTATATACTGACTGGGTGAGTGTGATTAAGTTCTGTTTATGAATTTCCCATTCTTCGGAGGTCAACAGGAATCGGACTTCTCCATTAGTCCATTCTTCGCTGGGGATTTCTTTTACCAGATGCCTAATCTCATCCGTGCACAACTCGACTGTCCAAGAGTAGAAGTGTATTACCACTTTACGCCCCTCAGTAGAAATACGGCCGTTTGAATAGTAGCGTAGACCTCCTGTCTCTATAGGCCATTGGAGCCATAGGCCAATGGACTTATGAGAAAATCTCTCACTGAGGCCCGGCCAATTTTCCTGGAACATTTTCCTTACAGAGGCGAACGGATCGCGTACGCCTAATTCCTCAGCACGTTGAATTAACTTTTCAAACCGTTCCTCTCTGCTCAGGCTTTGTCTTGGCGCTCGAAGATCGGACTCGTCTCCGCCTTCCACCTCCACCTGTTTAGCCAAGATGGTCTTCTCCCCGTACACAAAGCCATGAAAGGTCAGTAAAGAAATATCCATACTGCTATTTCCAGCAAGGAACCTCACCATTCTTTCGGTTCTGTCGTCGGCTCCGAGCCCGACCAGAAACAAGCGCAACGGCTTCAGCGACTCTTCCAACTCGCCAAAACCCCGAACGTCGTACCACTCCCGTAAGTCCTCAATCTTGTCAATGCCGTCCATGCCCGACCTTTCGGATATATGAGCGGCGAGGGTGTCCAAATCCAAATCGTCAAGGTAGGAAGCATAATCTACGATCTGCGCGACCGCATCCCGTGACAGCGTGCCTCGCTTCAACTCGAACACGACCAGTCTGCCATCCCCGTCTACGCCAAGCAGGTCGAGCGGTCCGCCCTCGGTGGGAGTCTGCCGTCCCACCAGCGTCAGCCCTTCCATCAGCAGGTTCGGGTTCTCTACAAGGGTATCTTCAAGCCCTTGTTCAGATTCCAGTTGGTTGTTCGAGCCCAACGGCGTGGCCTGAGTGCCGTCGAGTTCCCACAGCTTGATGTCTTCCATGTAGATTTCCTTGTGGGCCGCCTTAGCCGGTGACTGCGTACTCAAGTGTTCGCGGATTTGCGATCCGTGTGGACGCATCGAGGATCTCCAGACCGACGACGTTGCCATGATCGTCGTAATCTATGATGACGCCGGGCTTGTCCTCGTCGCTCTCCTCAATGTCCACATCGTTCAGTACGATTCTCAATATGTCGACTTCCTGGTCATAAGTCACTTTCATCACACCCTCCAGTATTTTCGGATGCTGCTCGTCCGATAGACCGTTACTACTGTCGGCGGCTGTGTTTGGTCATCCACAATTGCACGTAGCAAATATGTCTTATCCTCCCCAAATTGCATTTTCGATTGGTAGACGTTCCGGCCGCCAAATGTAGGCACTACCTGCTCCGGCTCTTCCATCAACCTGCGCAATAGTTCAGAAGGAATCTCTCGTCGGATCATTTCTGATCGGGCGTGTTTAGTAAGCCTATAGTTCAACTTGATACCCTATTGTCATACACCACCCGCCCTCCATACACCGTCGCCACCACCTGTCCTTTCAGCGTCGCTCCCGCCAGCGGCGTGTTCTTGCCCTTGGACGCGAACTCGGACGGTTCGACGACCCACTCGGCATCGGGATCAATGATCGTTACGTCTACGGATGAGCCTGCCCTGAGTGTCCCCAGGTCGCTCCGTCCGAGGAAATCAGCGGGCGAGGCCGTCAGCTTTTCGATGAGGACGGGTAGGGGAACCGCGTCGGCGTGTACCAGCGACATGACCGAGCCAAGCGCCGTTTCGAGGTTGCTGATTCCGTTGGCGGCGTCCTCGAACGTGGTCTGTTTGTCCACGGTGCCGTGCGGCGCGTGGTCCGTAGCGATGAAGTCGATAACACCCTCTTTCAGAGCTTGGACCATTGCCCCCACGTCGTCGCGCGAACGCAGAGGAGGAGCGACTTTTGCGTTTGAGTCGTAGGCGGCCTCGGTGAGATCGTCGAAGGGTCCACTTGCGCTTAGGTGGCCCATGACCGTCTCGTCAGGGAGCGTCAAGTGGTGGGGGGTAACCTCGCAGGTGACATCCACGCCATCGTCCTTGGCCCGTCGGACAAGCTCGACCGTGCCCTTCGTACTTGCGTGAGCAATATGCACCCGTCCACCCGTCAATCGGGCAAGCTCGATGTCCCGGGCGACCATGATTTCCTCGGCGGAAGTTGGTATACCCTTGAGACCGAGGCGCGTTGCGACCCATCCCTCATTCATCACGCCTCCTCCCGACAGCGACTGTACCTCCGCATGGTTGATGATCGGCAGACCCAGCGAAGAGGCGTAGCCGAGCGCCTGACGCATGACGTTGTGGTCAGAGACTGGGTGCCCGTCGTCGCTGAATCCGATGGCGCCCGCCTCCGCAAGCTCTCCCATCTCGGCGAGTTCCTTGCCCTTGCTTCCCTTCGTCACCGCGCCGATGGGAAGTACCCGTACGACTCCCTCTTCCATCGCCTTCGTGAGCACGAAGTCCACGATAGAACGGGAGTCCATCACCGGGCTTGTGTTCGGCATGGCGCACACGGTTGTGAATCCTCCCCTTGCCCCCGCCGCCGTGCCCGTCGCGATGGTCTCCTTGTACTCGAACCCCGGCTCCCGGAGGTGAGTGTGCAGGTCGATGAAACCGGGACAGACGACCATCCCCGTTGCGTTGATGACTTCCGAGTCTTCCAACTCGATACCGTTGTCAACACCCAGGATCTTGCCGCCCGCAATAGCCACGTCCGCGACCCTATCAATGCCTTGCGAGGGGTCGATCACACGACCGCCCTTGATGAGTATTGGTCTGACAGAGGTCATAGACTCAGAGCCTTTCGAGAATGGCTTCCACGTGCCCAAAGGCTTCAATTGCCTCTTGACGGTCCCACCAGATGTACCCGCCGATCGTCTCGCCGTCAGGTGTGCTGCCTATATCCACCTCGCCGCACGCCTCGATGAGAAATACGTGGTGCCTGTTTATCGCCGTTTCAATGATGAACTGGTAGTCCGTTTGCGCCGCCGTAAGGCCCGTCTCCTCAAAGAGCTCTCGCTCTGCGGCTGAGGCCGGGGACTCATGCGGCTCGATCCCGCCTCCCGGCATCATGTACACCGGCCCGCGACCGTGAACCAGCAACACCTTGCCGTTGCGTATCACGACCGCAGTTGCCCGGTCACGGAGTTGCGGTTCGGTCATGGTTGTCACGTATCGCTCCCGTTCGAAGCAGAAAGATCGCTATGTTGTAGAAACATCGGTATCCCTTTGCTGATACTCCCTAATCCGACCTGTTCGCACTACCCATAGCTTGCCCTCAATTGTGGTGTCGGCAAGTCCGGCGGCAAGAGTACGGATCGCATTGAGGAGATCGACTTCCCACGTTTCAGTCGACAACCTTAGGACTGCGATGCCGTAGTAACGCGATGGGTCGAATCGGAAAGGATTGCTGAAGTCCAGATCAAGTGTCACCAGACACTTGCGCTCCGAACGACAAATTTCTATAAGCCCGGCGTCGCTGGCTGCGTAGAGCCCTTCCTCTGCCACTGTACTGACATGGTGCCCAGCAGCCCGCAGAATGTTTGCGCCGCGGTCTCCGAGGTTCTCGTCAAACTTGATCCTCAAACTGATTCCTCAATAGGTATGTCAACATAGCGATCGCGGGACATCTCCGCGCCGTATGCAATGCAGGCCAAGATATCTGCCTCTTCGATACCGGGATACCGTTCCAAGAGATCCTCGAACGTACAACCACTGGCTAGAAGATCAAGCACCAAAGACACCCAGATTCGGTGCCCACGGATACACGGCTTCCCAAAACAAATGTTGGGGTCTATCGATATTCGCGAGAGAAGTGCTTGCTTGTCCATCGAAGGCCTCCGGATAAAGGGTTACAAAAACTCCCTCTTAGTTATCTGAATTTCCATTCTCGCTCGACGTCACGAGGCTGTACAGCAGGGACATCCGCACGGCGACGCCGTTGGTGACCTGCTCTTCGATGACGGACGCGGCCCCGTGGGCTACGTCCGCGTCGATCTCGACTCCCTCGTTCATCGGCCCCGGGTGCATGACGAGAGCGTTTGGCTTTGCCAGCTTCATTCGACCGGCATTGACGCCGTACATCCGGGAGTACTCGCGAAGGCTCGGCAGGTGACCTGCTCGCTGTCGCTCAACCTGGAGTCGCAAGGCCATCACAACGTCGGCGCCGTCAACGGCGGCATCGACGCTGTTCTCGATGGTAACTCCCGCGAAGGGGTGCTCTTCTGTGAATCCATTCAGAAAGTCGAGCGGCATCAGCGTCGGCGGTCCGCACAAGGTGACGTGGGCGCCCATCTTTGTGAGTCCCCAGAGATTCGAGCGCACGACGCGGCTGTAGAGGATGTCGCCGATTATTGCCACTTTCAGACCCTCGATTCGGCCCAAGTGCGACTGCATCGTGTAAATGTCCAGGAGCGCCTGGGTCGGGTGACCATGTGCGCCGTCGCCCGCGTTGATGATCGGCGCGTCGAGGTTGCGGGCCAGGAAGTACGGCGCGCCCGGATGTGAGTGCCGCATGATGATCATGTCGGCGTTCATGGCCTGGAGTGTCAGGGCCGTGTCGTAGAGCGACTCGCCCTTCTCGACGCTCGATCCCCCTGCCGACACGTTGATCACATCGGCGCTCATCACCTTGCCCGCCTGCTCGAACGAGGCCCGCGTCCGAGTGCTTGCCTCGTAGAAGAGCGTATAGATCGTCTTGCCCCGCAGCGTCGGCACCTTGCGGATGTCCCGGCTCAGGACCTCCTTCATTACGTCCGCGTTTTGCAGGACTTCCGCAATCTCCTCGCGGGAGAAGTCGTCGAGGTCGAGCACGTGGCGGCGGTTCGCCAGATGGGATTGTGAAGCCTTCGCGTCCATCGCGAGGCCGGAACCTCTCGTGGTCATGCTCGCCTCCTCAACAGGACAACTTCGTCGTCGCTGCCGGTCTCTCGGAGATGCACCCGCACCTCCTCATCGAGCGATGTCGGGATGTTCCGTCCCACGTAGTCGGCCCGAATAGGCAGTTCCCGATGGCCTCGGTCGATCAGAACGGCGAGCTGGACGCGACTGGGTCGCCCGAAGTCGTTGAGAGCGTCCATGGCGGCGCGGACGGTGCGTCCGGTGTACAGCACGTCGTCGATGAGCACGACCGGCCTCCCCTCGATCGGCACCGGGATGCTCGTCGGACGCATGACGGGACGGCCTCGCCTGCGGAGGTCGTCGCGATACAGCCCGATATCAAGCTGACCGACCGGCGGCTTGGTCCCCTCGAACTCAGCAATGAGGTCGGCTGTCCGCTCGGCGAGGTGAACGCCCCCTGAATGAATGCCGACGATTACGATGTCGGGTTCACGCACGTTCCCTTCGAGGATCTCGTGGGCGATTCGGATCAAAGCCCGACGCACCTGCTCACGGTCGAGCACCTGGCGGCCGCCTGTCGCCGATGATTCCCGTACAGTGTTTGAAGGCGTTTCAGCCACGAAAAAACCCTCTTGCCGGAGGTGGCAGAGGGCCGTAGTTGGCCGCCCATCCTACGGATGGACGTTTCCGCTCACGCCTTGCCAGCCTCGCGGGACTGCCTTAAAGGTCGCTGGATCGATTTGCGGACATTCTAGACCGAATGGATGCGTGCGCGCAAGCCTTTATTCTTAAGGGTTACATCTGGGTTACATCGCCATCGGCTTTTGTCGCTCACGCTCGCAGTCGCTTACTGGACCAAATGAACTTGACAATAACGTTGAAAATGGCGCGAAATGGCACGAAATGGCGCAATTTCAGGGACTTTCGGCTGTTGTTGCATCTCATCAGCGCTGGTATGGATTTCCTGAATGTCAATGCGTTAACACCTGCCGCGAACTGTTGACGATGTACCGTCATGAACTGAGTGGCCACCTTTCTCAAATGCGCTACAATGGCGTTCGCAAATGAGTCCACGATGGGAGCGCGATCATGACGAAGAAAGTGCTAGTGACCGACTACGTTTGGCCTTCTACCGACCCGGAGCGGGAGGTCATCGAGGCAGGGGGAGCCGAGCTCATCGTCTCGCCCTCGGGCGATGAGGACACTCTCATCGAGCTGGCGAGAGACGTAGACGGCATCATGACGTGCTTCGCCAAGGTGACCGAGAACGTCGTGCGAGCAGCCGAGCGATGCGTTGTCATCAGTCGCTACGGTGTGGGCGTGGACAACATCGCCGTGGACACCGCCACCGAGCTTGGCATCGTCGTCACGTACGTTCCCGACTACTGCGTCGATGAGGTTTCCGACCACGTCATCGGCCTCATGCTCGGATGGAACCGACGCATCGTCATGCACAACGACGACACCAAGCGCAACGGCTGGGGCAATGCGGGCCTCGGCTTTCGCATCATGCGGCTGCGGGACAAGACGTTCGGCGTAGTCGGCTTTGGACGCATCGGGCGGGCCGCCGCCGAAAAGGCCAAAGCCTTCGGCATGGATACCGTTGCGTCCGACCCGTTCGTGAGCGAGGAAGATATGGCCGCCGTCGGCGTCCGCAAGGTCGAGCTCGACGAACTGTTGCAGGAGTCCCACTTCGTAACGCTGCATTCTCCATTGATTCCGCCGACCGCGAACATGATGAGCTCCGACCAGTTCAATCTCATGCGGGACGACGCCTTTCTCATCAACTGCGCGCGTGGAGGGCTGATCGACGAGGACGCCCTGCACGACGCTTTGACGACGGGGAAGATCGCGGGCGCCGGACTCGACGTCTTGGTCGACATCGATCCGCCGCTCGACCACAGGATCATCCAGCACGACAAAGTTATCGTCACGCCGCACACAGCCTTTTTCTCCCAGGAGGCTACCTTGGAACTGGAGCAGCGCGCCGCCGCCGAAGTCATTCGCGTATTCAACGGTGAGATGCCGGACAACCTCGTCAATCCACCCGTCCTCGACCATGCAAGACAGCCCGTGTCGTGACCGTTATTTCGATTGGGCAATATCCGGTCATTCAAATCGTGTAGAGATGTTTCCGTCCAGGGGACGGTAGCATAACCTCAGCATGTGTCATTCCTCTGAAAATAACCTCCCGTAGGGGTGATTCGTGAATCGCCCAACCCCATTTTCATGATTGGTGGTGTCGGTGACAGCCGACATGAGCGATTGCTACGAAAATAGAC
>JAAXGO010000152.1 GCA_012267425.1 Rhodothermales bacterium | reverse complement strand
GCGATCTTGGCGGGATCATCGTCGTCGACTGTATCGATCAGCGCGTCGAGCGCAACAGGACGAAGATCTTCGACGAATTTCGGGAGTCATTTCGTGACGACAGGGCGGTGACGAAAATCTTGCCGATGAGCGACTTCGGCCTTATACAGATCACCCGGCAGCGCCTTCGTCCGAGTATCACGGATTCATACGAGGCACCACGCTCGGATAAGCACAGACGGCGGTCTCGGAAGAAAACGGGAGGTGATCCCGCAACATTGGAGGTGGCAATCGCGGAGTGGCTTAACGCGTACGGTAAACTCACGAAAAGCCGCAAGCCGATCCGCCTGCGCGTCCATCCGTTTACGGCAGTGTACCTCAAGCGCGGACTTTTCAGTATCCTTAGGCGCTGGCGGTTTGTGTTCCGGATTCGTATACGGCTGGAGGCTGATCCTGCGATAGGGGCAACGGAGTTTAGGTGCTTCGATGCTGCATCAGGTGCTGACGTGACGAAGCTTCGGAAGCGCCTGCCGAAACGGTCGCGCCCGTCGAAGGGCAAATCGCGCCCGGTAGCATCGAAGGGGAAGCCATCCGTATCGGCGCAGCAGAAGCAGCGGCGTAGAGGGAAGTCCGCATCGTCGCGATCCAACCGCTCCAGCAGAAACAGGGGTCAAACTCCGGCCGGGCAGAAGCGTGGCACTCCGCCGTCTGCCGCTCACAAATCAAATTCGCGTCGCAGGGAGCCGAGTAACGCGGACAAAAGACGCAATGGACCTAAACGCGAGACGCTGCAGTACCGGGACAAGCCCGTCTCGATCGAAGAATCTTGAATCAGGCCACGTACGCAATGCAGTTCTGATCGCCGCTGCGTGTGTTGCCATGTGTGCCGTTGGGTCAGAAGCGGCCGAAGCGCAAAACATACTGCCCGGTCGTGGATCGGGCGTGCAATCTGTGGCAGTGGGCTACTTTCCGGTAGACTTCGCGTATGCCGGGGACGCACCTGCTTCGCTTCGTTACGATTTCTCGCAGCCTGCTTGGGGAGTCATCTACGCGCGTCGGGGCATGCAAGCATCCGCCGCGGTCGGCTCGCAGAGCGGTCAGCCGTCGCTTCGGCTGACCGACATATCCGTGATGACCTGGCGGCGCCTGATCGTGCAACAGGCTCGTAGAACGGAAGTCTATTTGCCTGCCATCCTTGCGTTTGGATACCGCCTCGTGTCGCCGCGGTCTGACAGCGGAGAGTCCCTTGAAGGCTACAATGCGACTTCACTGTCGATCGGACTCGGAGCTGGCTTAAATTATTACATGCGTGACAGCCGGTATGTAAGCCTGCGTGCCTGGCCGTCGATTGGAGTGGTTACTAGCACGTTCACCGACGCCTACGGCGTGGTCTACCAATCAGAGGCCGACGCACAGCTGCACCTGGCTGATATTTTCGGGAGATTTGGCCTCACGGTTGGCTATTCAGTACGCTACCAGATCTGGAACGTCAATACCTCGACAATCCTCTCAGACGTCGCCGATGAGTTGTACGACTACAACGGGATTATGCATACGGTGCGCGCGGGCGTGAATTTCTAGCGAGTCGTTGAAGGCCAGTGAGACGGAGCTGAGTAAGCTGTTCTCAATTGGAGTCATAGGTTGCCGCTTCCACTAAAGCGTTAAGAGAGACTTCGCGGCGCTGATCTTCCTTGCGCGTGGTGTACGCGAAAGATCGGCAAGCCTGTCAATCCACCGCTGTAGAGGGTCTCGATGCAGCTTCCCGAGCGGTCCAGGGTCAAGTAGCGACTGCACGTTGCGGCGGTACGGATCCTGCGTGACGCCGGACTTGTCGTGCAGCTAAAGTATCCACGAAGTCGGAATCCGAGTGCACGCGTGCCGAAATAGTCCAGGCAGACACGATTGGAGCAGCGGCGGAAGCAGTTGCAAGCGTCATTTTGGATTTCGTACGGTTCGTTATGTAAGACGCATTCCCTGCCTTTCAATGGGAGATTCGTACTACTGGGTGACTAAACGCAATGTGTACCATATTGCGGCACCCTGGGGCGGATGATTTGTGTATGAAGCAAGACACTCGAGATACGACTACCCTCTCATTAGCAGCACGGAAAGTATAAGAGAATGGCGAAGCATTCAGTGAATGTCGGCTGTAAGGCGTACGTACCAAGCGGTCCCGTTGGGGTCCCATGGGGTGCTGCGGGGATGCAGGTTGCCCCACCGTGCGGTCTCCTCGGGATGCGCGAGCGGAACGGTGTCCAGCAGATTCTGTACGCCTGCTGCGATTCGGTAGCCATGCCTGTATGCAAAGCCGACTTCCGCGTCCACGAGCCATCCGCCGAAGAAGGCATCGAGGTCATCGCAGGAGTTGAGTGCAAACCGGCAGGCTTGCCAGCCGCTGTAGTAGCTGAGCCTCACCAAACCGTGGAGCGGCCCCCTCTCATGGCGGGCCGACATGATGGCGCGTCGTCTGGGATTGAGGAGCTCGACTTCGGCCCGCCGCTGTGGCGTAAGCAGACTCAGCGTCACTGGCTCTGACAGAGGCTCATCCAAAAAACTGTTGATTTCTGTCGGTGGTGCAAAGTCCACAAGCTCCGTGGCAGTCCAGTTCCACGCCAGGCTTGCGGTTGTGCCGGTGCCGTCTTTCGACTCATGCCGCCAAGACAGAAGCAGGTCGACGCCGTGTGTTCGGGTTTCGAAGTCGTTCGAATAGAAGCGAACCTCCCGGATGTTCGTCACGCCGCCGAGGATATTCTTGTCGTCGATGATCCGCGCGAGCTCTTCGGTGATCGGAATGTTGCCCGTTACCGCAATGCGATTCCTGAATGAGATGTCGAACCAGTCCACGGTCAGACTCAAATCGTCCTGCAGCTTAAGCACCGTACCCAACGAGTAGCTGGTGGCGGTTTCTTCGCTAAGTTGCTTGCCGCCTAAGCCAACAGCGATCGGATGCGTGGACGGTACGTGCCCGACTTCGATGAGCCCTAGAACCGGATGGAACGAGGTCGTGCGAAACACCGTCAGATTGGCCTGCCCGGGAGTGGGCGCCCTGAATCCGGTGCTGACTGTCCCACGGACGGACACCCGGGGGGTCACCTCGTACAATGATGCGGCCTTGCCCGTGAGCGTCATTCCAAAATCCTCGTAGAAATCCTCGAATCGCCCCGCCACGCCCACGAGGAGACGCTCGGTCACGTCGGCTTCGAGATCGACGTAGAAGGCGTAGTTTGGACGAGTCCAGACGCTCGCGAACTGAGGATGGAGGCCCTGGTAGCCGTTCGAACCCACGCTGAAGCCTTGACTCGCATACGCCCCGGGCTGGTAGGATGCCGGATCGCCTTCCAGGCTTTCGAAGGCTTCCTTGCGCCACTGGGCGCCCCACGCAATCCCGAGCGGCGAGGCCAAGAAGTCAAGGTCAACGGGCCGTGACATATCTACCGAGACCGTTAATTCCCTTTGCAGGTAGTCGCGCGGGCGAAACGACGTTGGCGTGTCGGGACCGTACGATGCGTTGACGGTATTGTAGATGAAATACTCAATCAGGCTTGTGGCAACGCCCACGGCGGCATCCCATTGAAGATCAGATTCGTTTCCGCCGCGCAGGCCCGTATACATGCTCATGTCGAAGATATCGGCACCGAAGCGCGGCGTGAAACCGCCGGGAAACAGCTCGTTGAAAAGGAAGCACGAGCCGCTGTAGTCGCGGATGAACTCGTCCACATCGGCCCGGGAAGAGTCAAGGCTGGGAACGCCCTTCAGTTCTTGGCAATTGACGTCGTCCATACTGTCAAGGTCGAGCACCGCGCGCTTTGCAGACTCTCCGCTACCGAACCTGAATACGCTTCCGCGCGCAGTGGACGTACCGGGCGCGCGGAAAAAGAACCCGCCTTCGGAAGTCCGCCGGCCCAGTCCGCCGAACACATAGGCGTGGCGGGACTGTCCGATGTCGATTCCGGCGTTGACGAAGCCGACGACCGAGTTGTTAATTTGGGGTTCTCCCCACAACTGTACCGGATTCGCCACCGGATATCCGCGTTCTTCCAACAGTTGGGCGTCTGCGCGCTGCCTGCTGCGCACGGTTGCTTCCACGTCCCGGTATTCGAGACTCAAATTGAAAAAACCGCGGCGCCAAAGCGGCAGTCCGAAGTTTGCGGCTACGAGCGCACTGGCTCCGTCTCCTTCGACGAACTGCCCGCCCTTCATTCGAACGAGCACACCGTGCGGGGCATCGCGCAACCGCAGATTTAAGACCCCGGCGACGGCGTCGGCACCGTACTGAGCGGAGGCGCCGTCGCGGAGGACTTCGATGCGCTTGATGGCGATTGACGGCACCATATTCAGGTCAGGGCCGTGCGATCCTTCGTTCAATGAATTCCCGGACAGTGCGATCGAGCCAGAACGATGCCGGCGCTTGCCGTTGATTAACACCATCACGTTGTCGGTCGGAAGACCGCGAAGTGTGGCAGGGCGGACCAGCTTCGCTTCGTCGCCGCCGAATCGCTGCACTGAATAGGAGGGGATATGCGTCTGCAAGAGGTCGTCCATGTCCGTACTTGCGGACGATGCGAGGTCCCGTTGACTCAGCACGTCCACAGGAACGGCGCTGTCTTCGACCAAACGGGGCAGCCTACGCGATCCGACGACGACAAGCTCCGAGAGGCCCAAAACCGTTGGAACGAGATGAATGTCGAGTTCCGCCATTCCGTCTGAGAGTGCCACTTCCTGCGAGCGAAAGCCGACGAACGAAAACACGAGAACGGCACCCGCCGAGTCCACGTCGATCGAAAACGCCCCTTCGGAATCGGTAGTCGTGCCAGTGAGAGTTCCCCGAATCAACACCGTCACGCCGGGGAGGACATCGGCCGTTTCGTCGTTGACGACGTGGCCGCTGACTGTGAAGGGCTGTCCGTAGAGCTGCCCGTGCGCAGCGCTGCACAAAAGACCGACAACCAGAGGCAGAAGCCGTTTCACTGCTGCAAGCGTACGTAAAAGCGATTCTGTTATATGCAACGCACTTTTCGGCGGATCCCGGGCAATTACGAGAACAAGGCTCGCCGCGACACAGTCCGACTTAAAACATGAATACCGTGTTGTAGTTGTAATCCTTGAATCACAATTACCTCGCATGAAGACGGAACACATCGTCAGCGCGCTGGAAGAAGCCTTCAGTCAGCTGGGACTCGACGTGCGGCGGGAAAAAGGCCATTTTCGCGGTGGACGCTGCACGGTAAACGGTGAAGATGTCATCATCCTCAACAGAAACCATCCGTCCGAAGCCCAGCTTGCCGTCCTGGCGGAGAGCCTCCGCGGTCTTCCCGTCGATACCATTTTCATGCGTCCCGCTGTCCGCGAAGCAGTAGAGCGATTGTGGCTGAGTGTCGGGCGAGAGGACGACTCTGATGAGAACTGACGCGGTGGACTTAAAAGTGATTCTTCTCGGCACGGGAACGTCTACCGGTATTCCAGTAATCGGCTGCCCCTGTCCGACGTGCATCTCCGGTGACCCCCGAGACAATCGAACGCGTTCGGCCTGCTACATCCGCGCGGGCGACATAGGATTAGTCATCGATACGGGTCCAGATTTCAGGCGACAGATGCTTCGCGAGAGAATCGACCGCATCGATGCGGTCCTCTATACGCACCATCATTTCGACCACGTGGTCGGAATGGACGATCTAAGGCCCTATTTCTTTGCCAACCGCTCGCCGATGCCGTGTTACGCTCCGAGCCGGACAGTAGCCGTGCTTCGGCGTATGTTTCCGTACATATTCGAGCGTGACGGCACGTATGCCGCAGCGCCGCCATTGGATCTTTACGAAGTGGACGGCCAGTTCACGGTGCCGAGCCGTTATGGTGGATCACAGACGGTGGATGTAATTCCGTTGCGTGTCATGCACGGGCCGATGACTGTGTTCGGATATCGCATCGGCAGATTTGCTTACGTTACCGACACCAGCTGCATTCCAGAAGCGACATTTTCGCTTCTCGCCGGAGTAGACTTGCTGGTTCTGAATGCATTGCGCCACGAACCGCACCCGACGCACTTTACGATTGCCGAGGCCGTTGCCGTCGCACGGCGCGTCGCGGCCCGACAGACCGTATTCATACACATCACTCACAGCATTTTGCACGCGGAGGACGATGCGAACCTCCCGGAAGGATGCAAGCTAGGATACGACGGGCTGACGTTCGATCTTTCGCCCACACTGCAAACGGGAAATCCGTGACGATTCTGATACTTAACGGACCGAACCTGAATCTCCTGGGGCACCGTGAACCGGACATCTATGGCCACGGCACGCTGGAGGACCTCGAGGCCCGGCTTCGTGCAGCATTTCCGGACATCACATTTGAGTGTTTCCAGAGCAACCATGAGGGCGGGCTCATCGACCGGTTACAGCAGGCGCACGCGCAGAAAATCGACGGCATCGTCTTCAATCCGGGGGCATTTACGCATACCTCCGTTGCACTCAGAGATGCAATTGCGGCCATCGATCCGCCGCTGGTGGAAGTGCACTTGTCCAATATTTATGCACGGGAGCGCTTTCGGCACTCGAGCTACGTATCCCCGGTATGTATCGGGCAGATATGTGGCCTTGGCCGCACCGGCTATTTTCTTGCTGTCCAGTATCTGACGGGTGCCGACCGGTAGACTGAATGCCGGGATATCGCAGACATCTTGCGGGAGCGACCCTCTTTGCCGGCGCGTATCTCGCTGCTCTGGCGGCCTTGTACGGAGTGGACGCTTCGCCTGCGGGGTTGAGTCTGCCAGAGCTTGTCGTGTATTCCGTCGCGCTTTTTGGGATCTGCCTCATGTTCGGCATCTGGCCAGACGTAGATACGAATTCGATAGGGAGGAAAGTTTTCTATTCGCTGTTCATTGTAGTTGACGTCGTGCTGATTGCGACACGGCAATTTGAGGAGGCGGCGTACCTCGGCCTGTTCGCACTTCTACCTGCGGTCTCCAAGCACCGCGGCTGGACGCACACGAAATGGGCGATGCTGCTGGTGCCGTCGCCGCTTCTGATTGTTCCAGGAATCCTCTTTCCAGATCGCATGCTGTCGGGGCTACCTTTCTATGGCGCCGCCGTCGTTGGGTATTTCAGCCATCTGTGCATAGACGGCAAAATCTTCTCCCTTAAGCGGCGGCGCTGACTGCGAATTGCGCTCCCACCGCATGACAACGGGTAGGCGGCGCCCGAATCCGAAAGCCTTTGTGGTTACGCGCAGACTCGGCGGTGCCTGGCGGCGCTTGTATTCGTTGCGGTCCACTTTACGC
>JAAXGO010000151.1 GCA_012267425.1 Rhodothermales bacterium | reverse complement strand
CAACCAGCAGCGCACCGTCCACCAGTGTGACGCTACGCACTTCGCCTGCCAGGCCCGAGGCCACGCTGCGCACGACCCCCCCGAAAACGTCGTAGACGACGACCTCTGCCCGCATGCGATCTGCGACGTACAGTGACCGGACGTCTGCCGCAACAGCTACGGGTTCCGACAAAGCGCCCCGTCCCGCATCGTAGCCTCCGATTGCGCGCTCCAGGCGGCGGCTTGCATCCCACTTCTTTACAATGCCCTGCGCAGCATCCACGGCGAAGATGTCACCGGCAGAATTTGTTGCAACGGCAATCGGACGGCCGTCGGCCGCGCTCTGTGAATCATGGGCAACCGGATCCCGCCGGTCTGCAATACCGGGTGTAAACCGGTCGATGCGTGCGACAGGTATGGTCTCAAGATGGAGCTGTGTACGCGAAAACCGCTGTAGCCGTCCGTTGCCCGCATCGGCCACTATCCATACAAGTCCGTTGGTCGGATCAATGTCCGACGGCTCGTCGAACTGCCCGTCCTCGGCTCCCGGCCCACCGAGAGTACTGAGCACTTTCCCATCCGGTCCCAAGCACACTATGACATTGCGACCAGCATCCACGACGTAGAGCACACCGGATGGATCACTTGCAAGTGCCCGTGCGTCATCAAACACTGCCAACTCCTCGAAGGAGGTGAGCATGGTATCAGCAGGCTGAGCCCGAAGTACACCGGCACAGAGCATCAGCGAAAGTGCACATAAAACTCGCGCAGTCATACTTCAAGATGGGCAAGGCCTCTGACACCAATGTCGCGTCGGTAATATGCCTGCTTAAAGTGAATTTGATCCACTGCAGCGTAAGCTCGGTGAAGCGCTTCACGCAGACCGATACCCGTTGCCGTAACCCCAAGTACACGCCCACCAGACGTCACTGTCGCCCCACCAGCATCCATCGACGTACCGGCATGGAAGACGACCGTATTGGAAAGCGAGGCAGCCTCCTTAAGCCCGGTGATAGGGAAGCCCTTTTCGTAGGATCCCGGGTAGCCACCGGAAGCCATCACGACACACGCAGCGGCTCCCTTTTTATGGGAGAGTCGGTAGTTACCGAGAGAGCCTTCGGCTGCACGCCAGAGTGTTTCCTCGAAATCCGCATCGAGCATTGGTAATACCACTTGGGCTTCAGGGTCGCCTAACCTGCAGTTGAACTCGACGACTTTCGGTCCGACGGCGGTCATCATGAGTCCCGCATAAAGAAACCCCTGATACGGATTGCCTTCACGAGCCATCCCTTCCAGCGTGGGTTCAATGATCGTGTGGCAGATTCTATCGAGCGCCTCACAGGTGACGACAGGAGCCGGTGCATAAGCGCCCATGCCACCCGTGTTGGGCCCGGTGTCCCCTTCTCCAATTCGCTTATGATCCTGTGCTGTCGGTAAGAGAACATAATCGTCGCCGTCGATCAACGCGAACACGCTCGCCTCTTCGCCTTCCAGGAACGACTCGATAACAACTTCCTGCCCCGCACTGCCGAAAGCCTTTGCACGCATGACGTGATCGAGTGCGGCTTCGGCTTCTTGAGTTGTTTGGCAGACCATAACACCTTTGCCGAACGCCAGGCCGCTGGCCTTGATGACCACGGGAGGCTCACATTCTCGAAGGTATGCCAACGCCTTGTCGAATGAATCGGAGTCGAATACGCTGTAATCGGCGGTCGGTACTCCGTTGCGAGTCATGAATACCTTGGCGAACGCCTTGCTCCCTTCGAGGCGAGCGGCGGCGGACGACGGACCGACAAGCGGAATTCCACTTGCCCGGAAAGCTTCTTCGATCCCGCAGACAAGTGGGACCTCGGATCCGACGACGGCTAGATCCACGTGCCGCTCGCGCGCAACCGCCACTAAATTTTCGATGTCGTGCGGAGCGACCTCTACGTTACACCCGAACTCTGCCGTACCTGCATTGCCGGGAGCCGTGATGAGGTCTGAGGACCGAAGAGCCCATGCGAGCGCGTGCTCCCTTCCTCCACCTCCGACAATCAGAATGCGCATGATGCCCGTACGTTGAATGTCCTACGGAGCCGGAATTTAAGCGATTCCGGTGCAACCATTCCTATAACTCCTGCTGCGGATAAGAAGTACAAGAAGTGCAAAAGGCTTTGCTGGTTGCACTTCCGCCTTTGGCTGCGACTCCTGAGGACCAACCAACGACCGGTGAATTCCCATCAACCAATCCATTGTGGCAAGTCACCTCTGCAGAGTCTACCCGACAAACCAGTATGCTGTTGTCTGCTACTTAGCAGTTCTGAAGAGACATCCCATTCAGGAACAGGTAGACTGCCTAGAACTCCAATGAGAAGTACCGCCAGCTGGCCCGTCCAATAGGGGAGGTCCGACATCCAGCGCAGCTATTCGTTCGGATCGGCGAGGATATCCTTCAAATCGGACAGCGTGATCAGAGCTTCGATCGGGGTCATACGATTCGGGTGTACGTCCATCAGTTTGGCGCGGATGGCCCGTAAAACGGCTGCAGTGCGATCACGGGGCTCATTCACCTCGAGGTGCTCCGACTCCAGTTGCTCTAGAACGCTGCGGGCTCGTTCGATTAGCACGGGCGGAAGACCAGCCATCCGTGCCACTTCGATACCGTAGGAATGATCGGCAGCGCCCGGCACCAGCTTGCGCAGAAAGATAACCCGTCCGTCGTACTCCTGAACTTGAATACGGTAGTTGCACACGCGCTCGAGGCGTGAAGAAAGCTCATTGAGCTCGTGGTAGTGCGTGGCAAACAAAGTGCGCGCGGCAACCTCGCGGTGGTTATGGAGAAACTCCACAAGCGCCCAAGCGATCGACAGTCCGTCAAACGTACTCGTGCCACGACCTACCTCGTCAAGCAGGATGAGCGAACGCTCAGTGGCGTTATTGAGGATATTCGCCGTTTCGTTCATTTCGACGAGAAACGTGCTCTCCCCCGCCGCAAGGTTATCTAATGCCCCAACACGTGTGAAAACTCGGTCTGTGACTCCGATGTGCGCGCTTTCGGCCGGAACGAAGCATCCCACCTGTGCAAGCAGCACAATGAGTCCTACTTGCCGCAACACGACGCTTTTGCCAGCCATGTTGGGTCCCGTAATGATGTAGATCTGGGTGGACTCCGCGTCTAGACTTATGCTGTTCGGTATAAAAGGCTCACCCGCCGGAAGGGACCGCTCTACGACCGGGTGGCGCCCGTTCTTGATTTCGAGGACGAGCGATTCGTCCAGCCGGGGCCTGCAGTAGCCGCCTCGATTGGCAATCTCGGCGAAACTACAAAAGCAGTCTAGGGCCGCAATCAGAGATGCACTTTGCTGGATCGCCGGCGTTTCTTCCGATAGCCGCCTGCATAGTTCGCCGAAGAGTTCGTTTTCGAGACTTACGAGCCGTTCTTCCGCCGTCAAGATTTGTTCCTCCCATTCCTTCAGCTCGGGCGTGATATAGCGCTCGGCATTGATAAGCGTCTGTTTCCGTATGTAGTGGTTCGGAACCTTGTCGCGGTGTGTATTAGTGATTTCGAGATAATAGCCGAACACCTTGTTGAATCCGACCTTGAGCGACGGGATTCCCGTTCGTTCGCTTTCCTCCTGCTGCATCTGGGCCACGAAAGCCTTACCAGACCGTGCAATCGACCTCAGTTCATCAATTTCTGCATTGTACCCAGCCTTGAACATGCCTCCACGCGTCGGTGTCGCCGGTGGATCTTCGACGAGAGCACGATCGATTTCACCGACGGCGTCCTCGCATGACTCGATATCCAGAACGAGCTCTTGAAGCGTTCGGCAGGGCTCATGCTCGAACAGGTTCTTGAGTCCCGGTATTTGCTTAAGCGAAATTCCGAGCGACACGAGCCCACGTGGTGTTGCCCGCCCGGTCGAGACGCGAGCGGCCAGGCGTTCGAGATCGCCAACACCGCGGAGGAGTGCTCTCGCACCCTGTCTGCGCGAATGCTCCCTAAGAAGTGCTTCGACTGCATCCAAGCGCTCGTTGATGGCAACGACGTTTCTGAGCGGACGCGTAAGCCATCGGCGCAGAAGCCGTGCACCCATCGGCGTCAGCGTTTCGTCCAGGATCTCAATCAGTGTACCGTCTGGTCTCCCGTCATGCAACGATGCCACGAGCTCCAGATTTCGCCGCGTCTGCTGATCCAAGGCCATATAGTCATCGGACGCATATCGCGTGATTCGCCTGACATGCGGCAATCGCCCCTGCTGCGTTTCGCCCAAGTAGTGCAGCACCGCACCCGCGGCCACAAGTCCGACTTTCAGATCGTCGACACCGAATCCCTTCAGCGAATGCGTGCTAAAATGATCGAGAAGTGTTTCGTGCGCAAAATCGAACCTGAAAATCCAGTCGTCCTGAGAAGTGACTACCCAGTCATGTGCCTTGCCAAGACGCGCGGAATGCCGCCCGTCTATGAGCACCTCCGCTGGGCAAAACAATTCCAATATTTCGATGAGCTTGCTATCGTCTACCTCGTGGACTAGAAACTCGCCGGTCGAAGCGTCGATAACGGCCAATCCTACGAGGTTTTTCGGCCCCCAGTGTACACCGGCTAAATAATTCGACCGCGTCGGACTCAAAAGGCGGTCGTGAAATGAAATCCCCGGCGTGACGACTTCGGTAACGCCACGACGTACAACCTTGCCTCTCGACTGTGAATCCTCCAGCTGCTCACAAATCGCTACCCGATATCCTGCCTGGATGAGTTTCGGCAGGTGATTATCCAGCGCATGGTACGGGAAACCCGCAAGTTTGACTTCGCTTGCTGCCCCTGACGATCGCTTGGTGAGTGCAATCCCAAGTACCTCACTCGTGGTGACGGCGTCCTCTTCGAAAGTCTCGTAGAAATCGCCCATCCGAAACAGCAGGATCGCATCCTTGTGCCGATCCTTGATTCGATAGTACTGACGCATGAGCGGTGTTTTGCCCCGCCCACTTGGCTTCTTCGGATCGCGCATGTAGTACTGTACAGTGAAGGCCAATCTTGCATCATCGACCAGACCGGCCGCATCGGCTCCGACGGAAAAATACCGTTCGATACACAAGGTAGGTCCCCGTTCCTCCGGAAACCGACCGTCCGCGGCCAGCTCGCCACACTTACATCGCTCCCTCTGTCGTCGTGAGTCCCCGAGGCTTGTAACTATCAAAAACTTCGAGACTAACAGCTCCTACCACGATGAGTACCGCGGCAACGTATTCTAGGAGCGTCGGAGCCGTACCGAGCGCAAGCCACGCGAGTACGAGGGCCGACACAGGAACGAGGTTGCCATAGATTATCACGCGTGTCGGGCCCAGAGCTTCAAGTGCGCGTATTTTGACCCACTGCCCGACACCGATTCCAACGGCTCCCCCAGCGAGAATGGCTATCCATGTCCAGAGCCCGAAGGACAACCACGCCTGCCCGACGAAGGACGGCGAGGCGATCAACACGTACAACACGCACCCGATAGCTGTCCGAGCGGTCACAACAGGAGTTGCCCCGTATCGGAAGGCCAACGGCTTGATGTAATGCAGCTCGGCAACCGCTGCAAGAAGTGCCAAAAAGAGTAGCAAGTCTCCTTCCCAATACCCGCTTTCCGATCGAAAACCGTCCAACGCCAGCGCGATCGTGCCAAGTCCTGCCAGTGCAACACCCACGTAGCCGAATTTTCCGATGTGTTCGGTGCGCAATAGCAGCCCAATAGCCACACTCATTACTGGTCCCAGCGCCAACCACAGCGACGCCCGAGCTCCCGTTGAAAGCGCCAAGCCCTCGATACCGAGCCACGGAGCCAGTGTTGCCCCGAGTACGGACACGAGAAGCAGCCTGAGCCGGTCCGCGCGGGCGATAGCCGGAAACAGTCTGAACCGTCCGTGTCCAGCCCCACCTTGCAGCACCAATATGGCAAACATGCCGAAGAAGCCCATCACGAAGCGGGCCACGCTAAAGGCAATCGGAGTCATCTCGCGCAGCGCCATATCAGCCAGCACGAAATTCGCCCCCCAAAGTCCCGTGAATAGAACTAAAAGTGAGTGGTGCTGCCAGCCGTGAGAGGTCGCTCGCTGCTCTAGTGCCGACGACATATTGGGCATGTTATGGCACCTCACGATACGGGGCCAAGGAAGATACTTTTCCAAGTGGACGTGCGCACCCAGCACCTATTCTCTCGTGCTGCCGCTCGATCTAGTCAGCCGAAATTTTAATTATATTTTAAATATAGCTACAACTTCATTTTCAGAATAATTTATTACAGTTTCTGTAATTCGCCGCAAGATACCGCAGCTTCATATGGTGCCCCTTTCAGCCAGACCGACAACGCATCGTTAAGCGAGGCGATGAGCGCTCCTTCACGAACTGCAAAATCAAGTGTTCGCATGAAGTGGTCACCCCAGCCAGAATGGTCCAGCTCATCCCAAAGTACGCCGTGCCAGAGCATGACAGCTACGCCGCCAAACTGCTGACAGGTAAACAGTAGCTGTTCCGTTTCCTTGACAGCCGCTTCGAGAGGTAGGCCTATTCGATTAAACAGGGTAGACTCCATCACCGCGAGGGGCATTTCCCAAACCGATGTCACTCGGTTCTGTGGTACGTCAAATCGTAAAAATGGTAGACACGTTGCATTCCGGAATCCAACTGTCTCGGCAAAACCGAGAGTTGAGTCAATTCGAAGGCCAGCGCGCTCTTGAAGACGAGGCGTAATGGGCAAGTCATATCGCAAAAAATGTTGCCGCACGCTTGCGGGCGAGCCCAATTCCGCGGCCTCGCACTCAATGTAATCCGGGTGCGTATGCGCGTGATAGCTCGTGTGTAGGCCGACCTCGAATCCCGCGTTCTCCCACTCTGACCGCTGGCGTACGAGAAAGGGATCGTTTACGCGATACGCCACGTCATTCGGCCCGTGGGCGGACGCCTTGAGAAAAAATGTAGCCGTACCTCTGCGCTGTCTGGTTTCCCGAAAGAGCCTCTTAATGGCATTCCTGTATGGGTCGCCCGGGTGCAGGAACTGCCTGAGGAATCTGGCAAATCGCTTGGCCCGCTGCCCTACTGTGACCTTGCGGTAGTTCAAGAGAGGATACTGAACCGTCTCCCGGAACAGTATTCCCGGGCGCCATTTGCGCAAATAGTCGATATCATGCGTCGGACAGAGCGCCCAAGCCCGCTGCCCGAATGAGCGGGGGCGGGACTGTATCCCGTTTTCAGCGAGTAAAGCGGCAATGCGTTCCCTGTACGCATCAACTGCAGGGCGCGTCGCAATTCCCAAGGCGGACTGAAGTGAAGCCTCAAATGGAAATCGTCCGTGCCTGTCACGCGTTGCGCACGTGGTTTCCTGCCAATTAGAGAGCCAGAAGAAGGTCGACGCTACGAGATCCGGCTGATCGCCTCCCATGAAGAGTACCGGCCACGACGCACCGTCCCATTCAACCCACCGTACAGCTGCCGGCGGATACGCACTCCCATACTGAAAATACTCCTCAGTTTCTCTTGTCAAGCGTAGGGAAATGATGGAATGAGGAAGCCCGTCGGGAGCACTTCCGTAGTAAATCCCGACGCCGGTCAGCTCGTTGCGTACCACCCACTTTGGATCGATTCCGAGCGGAAACAGTAACATTTGGAGTGCATACTGGGCCTTGGGCCGAAATTCAGCCGTTGATTCTACACAGCACGGCAGACACTGGCTCATCTATTTGGCTGCGGTTACACTCTGCTCGGCTGGTCAATGCGACGGTATATTCGTCGTGATTCTACAGCGCACTACACGATCTCGTGTCCAGTTCTTACAAATTGTTTTCGGATCCCATTCACGGGTTCATATCGGTTCCGCGCAAACTACTCCTGCCGCTTGTAAAGAGTCCCGAAGTACAGCGTCTGCGTCGCCTTCGCCAGCTCGGGGTCGGGAATCTTGTGTTTCCCAGTGCGGAGCATTCGCGCTTTGGACATGCCTTGGGATCCCTTGCCCTCATGCAGGACGCCTTGCGGACGTTGAAGGAATCCGGAACGCCGATATCCGACGACGAATTCGAGGCATCCCTCGCCGCTGCGCTGCTCCACGACATTGGCCACGGACCATTTTCGCATACTCTGGAATTCCAACTCTTTCGCGCCGTGCCACACGAATGCCTGACGCGAAGGCTGATACAGCGCATGAATGAGCGGTTCGACGGAGCGCTCAATCTTACATTGGAGATCTTCGACGACACCTACCAGAGACCATTCTTTGGAAATCTTCTTGCCAGTCAGCTCGACGTCGATCGGCTGGACTATCTGCGTCGTGATTCGCACTTCACTGGCGTGATCGAAGGAAGCATAGGAGTCGAACGAGTGATTCGCACGATGAGGGTGTACCCGAGGGAAGGAGGTGCCGGTTCCCGTATCGTCATCGAAGCAAAAGGGATCTATGCGGCAGAAAACGTGCTCGTCGCTCGCCGTCACATGTACTGGCAGGTCTACGTGCACAAGACGGTACTAGCCGGTGATCACGTACTTGTGGCTGCTCTATGCCGCGCCCGCTCTCACCTCAAAGATGGAAACAACGAGGCCATCCGTAACATCTCTCCCACCCTTGCGCCGTTTCTCGAAAAGTCGTATGACAAATCGGCACTTAACGACTCCAACGTACTGGATGCATTTCTAGAACTGGACGATACGGATGTGATGGCGAGTCTCAAGTGCTGGATGCACAGCACCGACCCAATTTTGGCTGACCTGTCCCGCCGTTTCATCGAGCGCGACCTGTTTCGCTGTGTATTCTTGCCCGAGAGTCCCGACCCCGATACTATCCGTGCCTGGAAGCAGCGTGTGGCGGACACACTGGTCCAAATGGGTCTCTCCAACCGCGAACAGTCTGTCGCCGACGCCGACTACTACATCTTCGTCGATCGATCGAGCCACAGCGCGTACCACCGCAAGGAAGGCCCCATACACACTCTCGAAGCGGACGGGACGGTCTCCGAGGTCTTGGCGCGAAAAGACTCCAGGGCCCTTGATGCGCTAACGCACTATGTGGAGAAACCCTACGTGTGCTTTCCAAAGGCGGCAGACTTGGGCATATAAATCCACGGGCTGCTAGCGTCCGGTGTTCGCCGCAGTCAAGTCCCACTAGTGCTGTAAATTTGGGGGACGGCAAGGGCTTCGCAGGGAGCCCGAAGGGCGACCGGAGAAGCCCTTGCCGAGGACCACTGGACGAAGTCATCCATCGTGAAGTATCGATTCCCAGTCGTCCACTGCTCATTGAACTCGATCAGGATGGCACCTACCATGCGTACCGCGGACGCCTCGTTCGGAAAAATCCGGACCACCCGCTCGCGACGTCGCACTTCCTCGATCAAGCGCTCCACCATGTTCGTTGTACGCAGGCGCCGCTGATACTTCGGGGGCAGTGCCAGCACCTCCGTGGATGCATCCAGTCCCTTTTCCAGCAGATCGACCGACTTGTGCGCCTTTTTGCCGTAGCGCGTGGCTATATCCTTGAAAACCTCGCGTGCCTCTTGCTTGTCGCTGCTGCGGTAGAGCCGCCACATAGCGCTGCCCATGGACCCGCGAAGCTTGACCGGACAGCGCCCCAGCACGTTGCGGGAAAGATGCACCTGGCAACGCTGCCACCGTACACCTTGAAAACACTGGTCAATCGCCGCTCGCAACCCCCGGTGCGCATCCGATACGATCAGCGTCACCCCCTTCAGGCCACGATCCTTCAACTGATTGAATAAAGTCGACCAGCTGTGCTGCGATTCGCTGTCTCCGACGGCAAATCCCAGAATCTCCCGTACACCCGCCGCCGAAATGCCGACCGCAATCAGTACGCTCATGGGCAACACAGCCCCGTCCTGGCGCACCTTCACCACCATCGCATCCACCACCACAAACGGATAGGCCGTCCCTTCCAAGGACCGGGTACGGAACGCCTCGACCATGGGATCCAACTGCTTCCATAGCCGGCTGATCGTGCTCTTCGAAAACGTCTTGCCACACAGCTCCTTGACTACCTTCTCCACCTTGCGCGTCGATACGCCCTGCAACACCATCTCC
>JAAXGO010000150.1 GCA_012267425.1 Rhodothermales bacterium | reverse complement strand
GCTATAGCTACGCATGCCGGCCCGCTGCCGGCCTGCGAGCTCTCACGTCTGGCAAGAATACACGCATGATGGCTGTACATCCGAAGCGCTGCACGTGGGTGACCGGTTATCCACTCGAGACTGCGTATCACGACACGGAATGGGGTGTACCCGTCCACGACGACCGTGTCCACTTCGAATTCCTTGTCCTGGAAGGGGCACAGGCTGGTCTGAGCTGGCTGACGATCCTCAAAAAAAGAGAAGGATACAGGGCGGCCTTCAAGGGTTTCGATCCAGCGGTGGTTGCGAAGTTCACGGAGAAAGAGGTGGCAGCCCTCCGAGAGAACTCCTCTATCGTTCGCAACCGCCTCAAGATCCGTGCGGCGATCACGAATGCTGCACGCTTTCTTGTCGTGCAGCGCGAGTTTGGCTCTTTTGACCGCTTTATCTGGCAGTTTATGGGCGGCGTGCCGCGCGCAAACTGGTATCGGTCGCTCGAAGAGATCCCCGCTCAAACTGTGGAATCGCGTGCGATGAGCAAGGCACTCAAAAAGCGCGGGTTTTCCTTCGTCGGGCCGACGATCTGCTACGCTTACATGCAGGCCACAGGTATGGTGAACGACCACGAGACGTCATGCTTCCGGCATGCCGAGATCCGGTCGCTCACCGCTGGCCACTCTCGATTCGATCGTTGAGCCTTGCCAGCGCCACGAAGAGCCGCTCCAGCTGCTCATAGTATGCGTCCTTCGCAAGCGTCTCTTTGCGTTCCATGAGCGTGGCAATGTCGCGCTCTATGGCGCTCTTGTCGGGTAAGAGTGAAGCGCCGACTACGACTCGTGTGGGTTGCCAGAAGTGAGTCATAGCTGCAAGGTTGCCATCGCCCGCTTCTTTCAAGTCCTCCAGGCGATGGCCTACACCGTCTCCGTTGTCGTCTAGCAGGGCATGTTCAGTTGCTAGATGACCGGCTGTATCGAAGGACTCCGCCGTGCGGAGAGCCGCGAAGTAGAAGGCTTCCCGCACCGACGGACTGCCGCTCTTGTCCATGTCGGCAGCCGGGCTACGTAGCGCTTCGACTAGGAAGCGCGGAAAGACGGTCTGATTGCGCTGCGTACCAGTGCGTGTTGCGGTAATCACGATGCGGTTGGGGGCGCTCAAAGCATCGATGAACGGAGCACTTGCACTCGTCGTGTTAATAAATATCACACGAGCTGGCCTCACAGAGTCCACCAGGGCCGCCCAATCAAGATCGCTCAGATCCCGGCGCGGGATATTGAAGTGGGCCCGCGTGCCGTCGTAGCTGCCGTGGCCGAATAGCACGACAAAGATTCGGTTGTCTGGGCCCACCTTGCGGGAGAGTACTTCGAAGTGTGCGCGGACAGCCTCCGCCGTGGAAATGCCGGCCACGAACGGCTCCTTTTCGATCGCGTGTTCTGCCAGGACGGTGACGTTGTCCAGTGGGAACCGGAAGTCCTCGACGAAGGCAGTGTACGTATCGTGCAGGTGGCTGCGGATTGCTTCCGTCTGAGATGGTGATCCACCAAGCCCGCCGACGATCAGGGCGTATTGTGCCATGGTCGCCCGCGAAGCAAAAGGAAGCGCAACAAGCAGGATAGAGCGCATGTCGTCAGGCCAGTCCCTTCCTTCGTCGATATATCCACTCGGCGCAGAGCAGCGTCAGCACAAGAGCAAACAGAAGCGGCATGTCCCAGAGATATTCCAAATGAAAGACAGACGTGCTCGTCCGCCTGCCACGCAGATTCTCCGGAATCGAGCCTGCCTCGGCTGCCGTGTAGTAGCGCCCCGGCGACGTGGCAAGGTCTTCGAGGAATAAGCGTTTTTGTGCCGCGTCCTGAAACTCCCGGCGTGATGGACGCACGAGGAATCCTATTCGGTCGCGTCCGACGCCGTCGACCGATACGGTGAGTTCGTAGATGCCCTCCTGACGTGGTGCAAGCATTGCAGAGTAGCTGCCGTCCTCAATGAGATCCTCATCGAAGCGGAGCTCCCTCTCGTTGCCGGAAGGATCCACGAGTGTTCCATGGAGGACCGCTCGGCGTATCGGGCGATACTCCGCGTCGTAGACACTGACCATAACAGGAACCTCGTCTCCCGGCGCGAACCGAGCCTGTCCCACATCCAAATTGACGCGAGAGGGAGCCGAGGCCGCAAGCCAGCGCACGAGTTGTTGCCAGAATCGTTCGTGGCGCATGTCGTGGGCATCCAACATCATTTGCCACCGCCACGTACTGCTCGTAGCAAGCGCTAGGGCGCGACCCTTGCCATAGCGCTGAGCAATGAGGAGAGGCTCCGAGGCACCATACATGTCGTCGGGCTTTTCCGCCAGCACCTGGGCCCCCGGCTTTACACGGCCTAGGTAGTTAATACTGGTAAGGAGCGGCAGGTCGGTCCATCTCCAACGATTCGTGGCAGGATCGGGCGAAAACCGCAGGATGGACGATTCGAGCCCGGCGGCCGTTGGCTCGAATGTGAAGCCGCGTGCCTCGTCGGATGGACGAAGCGGGTTTGTGAAGCGTCGAGGGACGAGCTGGCTGCGTGTAGCATCGAGATCGACGGGTAGCAGGTCTTCGACAGGCGTACCCATGAAGGTTCCCTCGGCGAAGGCGCGTCTGCCACCGGTCATCAAGAAGCCACCGCCGCGCTCGCGGACGAAGCGCTCCACAAGCCTGAGTTGCTCCGGAGTAAAGGCCGATGCTTCCACGTCTCCGAAAATCACGGCACGGAAGCCATAGAGGTTCGAAGGCTCCGTCGGAAAGCCGCCTGACAGTTCGTTCGGCGAGTGGATGCCCTGCCGGTATAATTTACCGGTGCCGGTCCGTGTGATCGACGTGAAGTCCACATCAATGTCGTCTTCCAGTGCCCGTTTGACAAACTTGAATTCTTGCCGGAGATGCCCTTCGAACCAAAGAACGCGCAGCGTGTCACGGTGCGTGTCGATGAGGACGTCGAGGCGGTTGTTAAGCGGGTTGAATTCGTTCTCGGCCTGTTCGATTTCGATGCTGTATTCGCGTGCAGTTGCCGATTCGCGCGCGAAAAAGAAGGCGAACTGATCGATTCTGCCGTCTCCTTTGAGCATGCGCTCTTCCCTTTGCGCCACCCGATCACCGTCCAGGATGCGGAAGGTGACCGGGCCAGACTCGTCAGCCCAGCTGCGGGTTTTCACGTCGATTTCCACGCCGGCTGTTTCGCCTACACCCTCGGAAACTGCTACGTCCAGTATCTCGCGGTCGGCCTCAACGTCTTCCTGCCCGAGTCCCACGACGTGGAGCCCAATACCGAGATCGCTGAGTTCTTCAGCCTTTGATCGAGCCACCAGTCCGCTTTCGTCACCGCCGTCAGTCAGAAGCACGATACCTGTAAGCGGAAGCCCGGCGAAATCAGCCAGGACGCGGTCTAGAGCAGCCGTCAGGTCGGTTTCATATTTGCGAGGTGCGCTAAGAAAACTGTCAGTTCGCACGATGTCGCCTGCAAACGAATACGTGCGGACCTTGAAGTGTTCTCGGATGTCGCGGAGGAGGCCGCCGTTAAGAAGCAGTTGCGCGTCATCGCTACGTGTTTCGCCAAGCGTACCGTCAGGCAGAGACATGCTGTCGGATCCGTCAACCACGACAGCTACGAAATTTTCGTCGGCAACGACAAACGGCGTAATCAGTACTGGCTCGAACAGAGGCACTGCAAGGAGTGCAAGGGCACCAAGCCGCAGAGCGAGTGACGTTGTGCGAACGCGCTCAGAGCCATAGAGTCCGGACCGCTTGTAGAGCATCCACAGAGCTGCCGCGAGACCTGCTACCACCACCAGATATACGACGAGCGCCGCCTGCCCCGACTGGAACCCGAGGTGTCCTTCCTCGAACTGGAGTGCGCTGAACTTAAAAAGCCGCTCAACCATACGCTCCGCTACTGCCGGCGACCGGCCCGCGAGAGCGACTCGAAGTACTTTTCGACCGGCTCACGGTATTGTGCCGGTACGTCCTCATGGCGGCCGCCGTAGAGCTTACGCTCCAGTTCGATGTCGTGCAGTTCACGACTCAGCGCGACTTCAAGCCGGGAGAGCGGAGCGTACATGTATTCGTTGAAGAACTCGTCTGCCGATTCCTCGTCAAGTAGTACACCCGTGTGGTTCGCATTCGAGAGCGCGCTTTGGAGTTGGCCAAGGGACTGTTGCTGCGTCTGCCCAGGCGTTTCCTGCAGTCGCCTGAGCGTCTCGTCGATGCGCCCAATTTGATTTTCCATCCTTGCGCGCGTTGCGCGCCCGTCTCCAGATGCGTCTCTTACCCGCCGAGCCTGTTCTTCGAGTCGTCTCAACTCCGCTTCGAGGTCGTGCAGCTCCACCAATGTTTCGGCTAGTGTCTCTTCCTTGGTGACTGGCACTGCGCTGCTCAAGCCATCTGTTTTGGCAGTGAGGTTCTGCAGCGCCGCAAGGATGTCCCGTTCGACCTCCACGGCGCTGTCGATCCAGCCGTTGCGGATGGCTTCACGCGAGTCGAGCAGACGATCAAGGAGGCGGTCGCGCTGAGCCTGTTGCAGGAGGTTTCGCAGCGTGGTCGCCAGCTCGGGGTTGCTTTCTGACGCGTCCTTTCTCAAATCGTCGGCGCGATCAATCACGTCTTCTGCGTCTTGTAGCACTCGCTGGCGCTCTTCTTCAAGAGGGACTACATCATCAGTGCGTAGCCGGACGCCCTGGGCGGCAAGCTCGTCTTGTACGCGGTCCAGTTCACGTGCCAGATTCTTTTCCCTCGCTGCCATTTCTTCCAGGTCGCTGGCCACGTCTTCGGCGCGCTGTCTGAGCGTGCCGCGGGCGGATCGCTGAAGACCCTGCTCAAGCCGTTCCAGCTCGTTGAGGGCCTGCTGCTGCCGGCTGAGTGCCTCGTCCATATTTTCGCGCCGCAGTGCCCGTTCGGCCTGCCGCATGTTGCGCATCGTGCGGTCAAGTCCTTCTCTGAGTCTCCCGTCGTGGCTCAAGCTCAAATCAAGGCTCCGCGCGAGGTCTTCGACCTGACTCCGCAAATCGTCCTGTTCACGCTTAAGGCGGTCGACGAAGCGCTTATTGCCTTCAAGATCCGCCTCGCTTGGGCGATTCTGCTCGGTCAGATTCTCCTGGCGGCGTGCAAGGTCCTTCACTTTGCGCAGTGCCTCATCAATCTCATCGCTCCGGTTGGCAGTTTGCGATCCCTCACGGCGCGTTTCGTACTTATCTTTCGAGATGTCGAGTTCAAGGTCCATAAGCTCGGTCATGCGCTCTTCCGTGGCGGACATGCCTCCGCCACGCCCGGCCTGCTGCCGCGCCACTTGATGTTCCTTATTTAGGGCATCGGCCCGCAGCAGATTTGTCAGAGCGCGCCTTTCGGGGGTTAGGGCGTCTTTAAGGTCCCCACGCGTGAGATCCAGTATGGCTTCGTCCATCGCTTCGATGGCCTGTCGCAGCAAGTCGGCGACCTGCCGCTGCACGGGATTGCTCCTCAGTTCAAGCGAGAAAGCCGTCGAGGCGACGCGTTCTTCAATGCCGGTCTTGAGGTTTGTCTGCGCCCGTACGAGGCCATTCTGAGAATCTGTAAGCTCCTCCGGTGACATGTATTCCAATTCGCGAATGAGCTTCCAAGTGGCGGCGATGATTTCCTGCTGGCTGATGACGAGCCCACCCTGGCGCTGTCCGCGTTGGCTTCCGCCGACGTTGTTGATCTGTGTGTATTTCTGATCGAAGGGAATTATCTCGATGAAATACATATCCGTAGCCTCACCAGACGGATGAAAGCCATCAGTGGCCTCTAGATACCAGCTGATTACGTCACCTGCCTGGAGCGAGTAATCTTCCAAGAAGAGGAGGTGTTCTCCCGACACGAGCTGCTCTCCACCTCCGGCGAGTGTGATCACCCGCTCTTTGTCCGCGTTGACCGAATACGCAAGGCGCAGCTCCGTTACACCGTAGTCGTCCTCCGCATCGGCTGCAATCAGCACCTCCTCGACGGCGGTTGCCCTCAGATCGCGGGCTGGATCAGTCACGGTGATGCGTGGTTTTTCGTCCGGCTCCGGAACGATGCGGTATTGATCGGGAAACCTGTTCTGCTTGTTCTGTCTGTCGGTGAGCCGGATCGTGTAGAGGCCATCTTTCTCAAGGGCCAGCTCACCGCGAAACACGCCGTCACCGCGTGACTTCAGCGCGACTACATCACCGTCGTCCATCTCCAGTGATGCAGTGTAGGCCGATCCCGTCGTGCGCACTTCAAGCACGACGGTAGATCCACTCAGACCGACGATGTCTCCAGTGTCTTCTTCGAGGCGGTCTCGCAGCCCGGTATAGGTGGGATACCGATACGTGAGATCAATCCGGTCGACAGCGGGGAATTCGTACATGGAGATTCTGTACGGCTCAGACCGCACGTCCCCGACTTCGATCCAATAGTCGATTGATTCCTGTACGTTTAAGAATTCGCGCTGGAAAGCCGGCTCGCCGATCCCTCTCTGCATTGCCTCCCGTTTCCAGTCGCCGTCGCCCTGCCGGGATACGAGCAGAACGTCGCCCTCAGGCTCGCTTCGAAGCGTCGCCAGGATGCGCTGCGAGTCTCCCTGTTCGATGTCGACGTTGCCGGGAGAGACGGTCATGAACGCATCGCCTGCTTTTAGGTCAAAGCCTGCGGCTCCAATGTCAACGCCACGCAGTACCCCGTAGAGGACCACGACGAGAATAATCGTGAAAGCGACTGCGCCAGTTGTCATCAACCGTGCCCGAAGACGGCTGACGAAGGTCTCAGGAAACACAAACGTAGCCTTGCGTGCCGCATCCGTTAGCAACTTGTCAACAAGCGGTCGATGCTCTCGAGATAATTTTCTTGTAGCCTCGACGGCAGCATTGAGCCGATCTTCCATCCCCGGTACGTGCTCTTCGATAAAAAGCGCAATGCTCTCGTCGCTGAGTGACTGGAAGCAGGGCCGTACGAGGAAGAGTGCCGCAGTGACGGTTACGACTACGGTCGTCACTGCGGCGCCGACAAGAAGCACCGTGACGCTCTGCGTTGCGGTCGCGTACACAGCGGCGGTGGCGGCAAGACATGCAGCTAGAGCAAGGACCGTCACGGCTGCGCCCTGAAAGAGCGCACGCTGCCGGTACCGTCGTCGTACGAGCTGCACGAGGTCAGCGACTGCGCGGTCTGATGTATGCATCAGAGCTACCTACTTGCGACTCTGTGGGCGACGAGCGTCTCCACAAGAAAAAGGCCGACTGCCAGAATAAGGAAAACGCGCCAGAGCTTTTGTTGCATTTCTTCCCGTTCAACGTCAACCGATGTCTCCGCGGAAGACTCTGAGAGCTTGCTCGGCGCTATCGTGACAGTCGCGTAGGCTTCTTCCTCGTCCCGCGAAGCGAGATTCGATTCACTTGGATCGACGTTTACCGAAAAACGGAATTCATTCCGCCCGCTTGTTGCAGCATACTGCCCGGGCTCGTTGGTATCTCGAAAAAAGCCAGTTCCTGAGCCATCCAAAGTGACCTTAGATATGTTGCCGCCAGGTGCTCGAATGTCCCATTCTTCGTTCGGTCGGCCCGCAATCGGTACGCCGTGGCCCACCGTAAATCCATAGTGTGCCTCCGACGCACCGTATGCGTATTCAGCCATGCGATACAGAAGCGGCACATACAGCTCGTCAAACGGAAAATCAGTCCAGCTCGTACTGAAACCGGAGCTGTAGGCGAGGATGCGTCCGCGTCCCAGGCGCCGCTCGACCAGAAACGGATCCGAACTATCGTAGCTGCCCAGAATAGATGCCCCGGAATCCGGGGCGATGACTAGATAGCGCCGGAACGTCGGGCGGAGGATTGCGCCTTGTCCCTCAGCAATCAATGGCTCGAAAATCGGATGACGTTCATCGATCTGCCCGATGATGGCATCGGCTCCCTGGCGTACCCGTGCGGTTGCAATGCCGTCAGTTATTCCGATGCCCAACGCAGCAAGAGTGCGTGACCATGAAGTCGCCACTGTCATCTCGCCGAAGGAAAGGATGAGGCCGCCTCCGTCCTCGACGAAGGTCCGAAGAGCCTCGGTTTCGCTCTCTGTCACTTGGGCAAGATTTGCGACGATGACGACGTCGTGCGGACGCAGGATGGATATACGAAGGTCTCGGGCGTCATCGAACGAGAACGGTGATGCCTCGCTTGCGGAAAATGCATGCCGCAAAAAGAAGGCATCCCGCCGACCGGGCGCGCGGTCCACGGCCAGAACTGACGGGGGATCGAGTGCCAGGTATGTAAAGTGATACTCGTCATCAATCGGAAGTACGTCAGGGCTTATCGAAATGGACCCCTGGAAGAATCCTGTGCGCTGTAGAGTTTGTCGGAACGTGACCGGAATGGACTGTTCGCCGAGAAGGGTTGCGTGGTCAGCGGCCGTTCGGCCAACGGTCAGGGTGACGACTTTTTCTTTCCGTTCGGCCTCGCCCTCGGACCGGATTCTCGCGTCGTATCGGACGGCCAGCGTGTTGCCAGTGCGACGCATGGTAAGGCGAAAATCTTCGACGTAAGAATTACCAGGCTTGCCATTTGAAGTGATCTTGATGGGAACGAATGCTGTACCTTCCGGCAGTGTAAAATTCTCCAATGCCGGCGTGAACCCGATCCGCTGCAGATCGGAAATGAGAACCACCCTGTGCTGCTCGTAACTGGCATCCTTCAGAATGTCGGCCGCTAGACGAAGCGCGCCATGGAACTCAGTCGGACGGTAGGACGGCATAATGCCGCCGGCAACGCTCCGGTGTACGGCAGCATCGCGGCTCAGCGGTGTAAGCTGTTCGGCACGATCGCTGAAGCCTACGAGTGCGATTTCGTCCGCGTCGCCAGCAGTGTCGATTTCGCGTATCACCTCGGCACGGGCTTGCTCGAAGACGCCGGGGAGTTGCATGCTGAATGATCGATCGAGGAGGATGACCGTCGAACGGTCTGCACGCTCCGGGATGAAGGGCAGTCTCTCGGCTGGCACATACGGACGCGCGAAGGCGAAGGCGAGGAGAATGAGCAGCCCTACACGACAGGCCAGAAGCAGAAGATCGCGCAACCGCCGCCGTTTAACGAGTTCCTTGGGTGTCGCCCTCAGCAGCATGAGTGAGCCGAATGGCACCGGTCGTGCCTTCATTCTGCGCACAAAATGAAACAGGACCGGCAGAAGCGCGGCGCCAGCAGCAAACAAGAAAAGGGGCGTGATGAAAGTCACTCTACCGATACTCTCCGCGACGTGCCCGCGAGGACAGGTAGTTGAACAGCGCGTGATCGAGCGGGCGACTCGTTTCAAGAAGTACGTAATCAATACCCAAAAGACCGCACTCCTTGCGCAAACGCTCGTGAAAGCGCGCGAAGTTCTCCTGGTACAGCGTCTTTGCGCGCTCAGCTTCTACAAGGAGCTTCTCGCCGCTTTCCATGTCCTCAAACTCCACCATGTCGGTGAATTCGAAGTACACTTCCTGTGGATCGAGAATATGAAAGACGAGCACGTCGTGACCGTTGAAGCGAAAATGCTTCAGCGCATTTACGAGCGCGTCGGGATCTGACAGCAAGTCGCTCAAGAGAACCACGAACCCACGCCGCCGCTGTTGTTCGGCCACTTCGTGTAATGGGCGTCCGAACGATGTATCTGTGCCAGGCTTTGCGCGCTCCAGCTGCGTAAGGATGGTATGAAGATGACCCTTGCTGCTTCTGGCAGGGACGCTGCGGCGGATCCGGTCGTCGAACAGTGTAAGGCCCACTGCATCGCGCTGCCGAATCATGAGATAGGCCAGGGACGCGGCGAGGAAAAATGCATACTCCCGCTTGGTAATCTTGCCCGACGCGTAGCCCATTGACGAGCTGATATCGACGACAAGGTGTAAGCGGACGTTGGTTTCGCCTTCAAATTCTTTGACAAAATATCGGTCAGAGCGTGCGAAGAGCTTCCAGTCCACGCGTTGCAGATCGTCGCCCGGCAGGTACGGGCGGTATTCCATGAAGTCAACGCTAAAGCCTTTGTACGGACTGCGGTGAAGTCCGGCGATGAACCCCTCGACGACGCCTCGGGCCAATAGTTCGAGGCTTGAAATGCGTGCCAGCACCTCCGGGGCAATGAAGCGGGTTGAGGCCTTTGACATGCCTTTGCCGTCAGTCGGCCTTGCTCATAGTCCAGAATGCGATGCCGCCCGCCTGTCTGCCGGTTTCCACTACGGCAACAAGGCGCAATTCATTCAGGTCGATCACGTCCACCGAGCCCGGCTCCGCGCCGATACCTTCTACGGACACGAAGGCATATCGGCCGTCGGGCGACACGGCTACTCCATGCGTGACGCTGCGGCTGTTGCAGATACGAGCTTGTATGCCCCCCGTCGCCAGATCGACAATGCCGGTCTCTCCGCTTTTCTTGAGACTTGCAACGAGCAGACGGCCCTCAGGCGTCACCTCCAGGTTGTACGGAGCTCCCGGAAGCGAAAACCGCCGGGCGATTGTCCACGTGTCAAGATCGATCTCGACGACCTCGTCGTTTCCGTTGTTTGCGACGTAGACGAGGGGTTCTATCGGGTGTGGCGTCACCCATGAAGGCTTCACGTCACCGTCGCCCGTTCGCAGCCGCCGCCGCACTTCGAAGCTCACGGCGTCTATTTCGATGAGCTCTCCTGTCATCATGGTCGCCGAATAGTGCCGTAGACCGTCCGGACTCAGGCGGGAGCCATGTGGCATGACTCCCGTAATGGTGCGTCCCACTTCAGTCATTGCGACCGGGTCGACAATCGACACCGTGCTCGGCTCCATGTTGCCGTGCAGATTAAAATTCACTACATACAGCAGTCCCGTAGCCCGTGATATGTGCATGGACGCCGGAAAGAGATCTAGTTCGACTTCGCCCAGTCGATGGTCGGTCCCCGTTGCGTACTTGACCACCTTGCCGTACGGCTGCCCGTGCGCCAGCGAGAGATACCAGAATCGCCCGTCGGGGCTTACTGTGAGGCCGTGCGGCCCTTCCACCTCCGTTGGAATGGTACCGACAGAAAGGGTCTTTTCAACACTCGCTCCATTTTGGTCGAAGCGAATGAGCGACACGGTATCGTCGGCCTCCGCCGCAACATATACGCGGTAGACCTGGGCCTCGGCGGGCAGCGCGAGAACCAACGCAAGAAAGGCGAGCGGCAGTGCGTGCATAAGCGGAGGGAGAATTCCTCTGGGATCGAGCTGCGCGCAGCGGCGTATCGGAAACGTGTGATGTTTCTATTCTACAACACGACCGTTTCGGAGTTGCCCACCATACGTTCGAGCGGGATTCGGGACGCCGCGGTTTGTACTACGCTGCGGACAGCCCAAAGCGGCAGCCCCGACATTACTCTGGTCATTGAATCGGAAAAGCTGCCTGAACCGGTGCAGCATGGGGTCGTGACGTACGTTCCGCCCGAGGCGATCGTGAATCTGGATCCGTATCTAAAGCCCAAGAGCATTCGTGCGGCGGGCGGTGTTGTATTCCGCGGCGGCGACGTGGTATTAATCTTCCGGCGCGGAGCATGGGACTTACCGAAGGGCAAGTGTAACGACAACGAAGCGGACGGCGCCTGCGCGCTACGTGAGGTCATCGAGGAGACGGGCATCACGGATTTGAAACTCGGCAGCTTCGCCGGCACTACCGTACACGGCTATTCGCGCGCCGGGCGGTTTGACGTTAAGACGACTGTTTGGTATAGGATGGAGACCGCCTCGGACACGTTCGTGCCTCAGACGGCGGAGTCAATTGAGCGTGTGGAGTGCGTGCCGCTTGAGGATGCTACTCGAAAGGTGGACTATCCGGTGCTCCAAGCCCTACTCGAAGGACTCGGAGCCTAAGCGAGTTCCGGAAGTCCTGTTTCCGGATCGATGTGGACCGCGTGCTCGCCACGAAGCACTTTCAAGAGGTCGTGTCCGACGAATCTTCGCCGCCATCCGGTAAGCAGCGGATGGTCGCCTGTGCCATTCTGGGCTATAAGCAGCGACACGTCGGCCCGCGTCGCGTAAAGGGCGGGGTCGATACCAGAGGCAAGACCACGGCCGATAAGAAATGCCATGGCCAAGTGCAGGTGTGCAGCGTGCACTACGTCGTCGGGCGGTCGTTCCACACGCCGGGCCTGCGCCTCAGGCGGGACGGAGAGGGCTCGGCGTACCACACGGACGATGTCATCGCTATAGCGTCGAGCAGCACTATTGCTTAACCCGTTTGTGGATAAAACGTGTGCCGTACTTTGCGGCAAGCGGCGGGCAATGTAGACGAGTGTCTTGTCTTGTATTACGTGCCCGCGTGGCACGTCCCGTCGCATGGCTTCCTGCTCGCGCCACGCTGCGAGTTCGCGCAATACGGTACGCGGCCGGTCTGACAGGCGACCGGTGCCTGCAATGCGAAGGTATGCATCTCTAGGATCTCTGTCTTCGTACAGTGCAGCGTCGTCGTAGGCGCCCATTTCCTCGAGTATCCACCCTGTTCGTCCGAGATCGTGCGCCTGCCGTAAAATGTCGCGGCGCACGGCAAGCAGGTGACGCACGTCGTCTAGAGCGTACTGCAGCTGGATGTCTGTCAGCGGGCGTTGGAGCCAGTCCGAGCGCGTTGCGGTTTTGGGGAGCTTAATACTGAGTAGTTTGCGCACCAGATCGCGGAGCGACCGCTTGGCACCCAGTCCCACGAAGCCCGCGGCCAGGCGAGTATCGAACACGTTCTTAAACGTCGCGCCTGTTGCACGCCGCAAAATGGCAAGGTCCTGCCGTGCGTCGTGGAATACCTTGGCGATACCCGGATCGCTGAACACCGTACCCAAAGGTGACAGATCCGACATGGCCGCTGCATCCACGAGGGTTGTGGTTCCGTCGTCCAGTGCGATTTGAATGAGCCCCAGCCTGGCGTAGAAGGTGCGCTCCCAGACGAATTCTGTGTCCAATGCTACGGCTTCACACTGCACGAGGCGTTCTACCAGGGCGATAAGCGCATCGTAGGAATTCGTCATATGGGTCTCTATCTGCTCAAGCTATCTGCCAACGTGCGGGCAACGACCGCGGCTCCGTGCCGGTTCAGATGCGTATCCCAGATTTCATTGTAGGTCATTCGGCCCGTGGCGGATTCGTGTCTTAAGGCAGGCGTAAGGTCCACGAACGAGATTCCGTAATGCAATGCACGCTCGCGGACGTAGGCCGGAAGGTCATTCGGTTGCCAGGTGTCAGTGTTCAGTTCGGCATACCTGACGTAGCTGTGCATTACGCGGCGCTTGCATGGCATGTACGCGAGCCATGGAGTCATCCGGTGTTTGCGCGCGGCTCTGGCCCACGCGACGAGCGAAGAGTCGAGAGCAGCGCGTAGGTCGTCCGGGAGATCGGTCACATCGGGGGGAGCATAGCCAAGCGTCACTCCGCGCTCGCGAAAGAAAGCATCGAGTTCCGTCTTGGCACGTTGTGGCCTGAGACGACGCACTGTCCGCCAGATAGCCCGAATGAAGGAGGATTGTGGTTCAAGCGATCTGTAATCACGGTCTCCGTCTGTCTCGAAGCGGTGGACGGCGTCCCTTTCGCGCATGAGGTCCAACAGATCGTTTCCCTCGAAAAATATCATTATGGCGTGCCGTGTGCTCGGCGCTGCTCCGAAGTGCTCGAGGTATGTGACATACGCGAGCGGGCCGGTATGGCTTACGCCGACGTTCTTGACACGAAGGCCCACTAGCCGGCTCAGCTCCGTGGTAAACAGGGCATCGGACGGCAGATGTCCGAGCTCGACGAAGGAATCCCCGACGACAACTATTTCCCAGTCGGACAGGGTATCAGGATTGCGGAAACCGTCGGAGTCATACGTTACGATGACATCTGGCTCATTGGTGTAGGCTTCCGAACGGCCGCCAGAGAGCACATATCCCGTTCGGAGCACCTTGCCGCTCCATGTCGCAGGTCCTTCGCGCTGAAAAAAAACGTCGCCGACAGGTATGTGCGGCTGACGATAGAAAATGGGCCAGGCATTCCTCGCTTTCTCACGTCCCGGCTCAAAATCGTATCCCACCGTGCAAAACACCACTTCCACGACCACGACGGAAATGGAGAGTGCGACAGCTACCGTGAGAATCCTGCTGCCGGCTCGGGGAAGATCAGGCATGGGTCAATAGTCTGCGCATGACGGACCTCACAGCATAATAGCCACTGCTATAAGCGTATGCCTCACGAAAGCGTATCACCAGCGTGTGCGCCGGCAAGACCGGGGAACTCTTGCAGTCCCTCATACGGGCCTAGTGTCATGTCACACGCGATCTGTCGTACTGATTCGTGGTAGATTTCTTGCCCGTTTACGATGACAAGGAGGCTGGCATGAAACGGTATCTGGTGGAGTTGGAAGCGGAGGAGCACGAGGTCAGCTTGCCGCTTCTCTCTGCCTGCGTATGGGTACCGCCCATGCGAGCGTCGCTTCTTTAATCACGCAGAGGGCCGCCTCCAGGAGTTTGTTTTGCCTTCTGATGTGCTGATATGCTATGGCCGAGGTGCCTGCTGGAAATCGGGTAAACGTCCCGCGCAGCCAGAAAACCGTCGCGAATAATTGGGTCTGGCTCGATTCGCGACGACGGCACACAACGCCCGTCAAGATCAGTTCGATGAATCAAGCCCACCGAGTGCGTCAAAGCAGCACCGCACAAAAGTGCAGGCTCGATCCTCGGCCACATGAGATCTCCTTGGGATCCGGCGTGGGTTACAAGATGTTGGCATGGTATCTTGCCGAAGCCTCAGTACGCACTAAAGATGATTCCGACTTCACATGCCGTACGTCGTTGCAGAGCCGTGCATCAACTGCAAACATACTGACTGTGTGGAAGTGTGCCCCGTCGACTGCTTTTATGAAGGGCCAAACTTCCTTGTCATACATCCGGACGACTGCATCGACTGCAACGCCTGCGTGCCTGTCTGTCCTGTAGAAGCCATTTATCCGGACGACGAACTGCCGGAGGAATGGGAGCACTATACGCAGTGGAATGAGTATCTGGCCGAGAAGTGGCAGGAAAGCGGCTACAACATCGTGGAAAGGCAAGACCCCCTACCGGATGCCGAGCAGTGGATCGACCGCGAAAAATCCGAGGCCGACATTCTAGACTGGGAGTAATGCCTACGTTCCGGCAGAGTAGTCGTTGGCGTATGCGATCTGATCCGCTGTCAGCATGTCGATGTCGAGTCCCATCGTGCGCAGCTTGATCCGTGCGATGTATTGATCAAGCTCCTCGGGGAGATCCATCACGGCGTTTGGTAGAGTCTCGCAACGTTCATGTGCCTGCACAAGTCGCAAGTGAGCCATGAATTGGTTGGCGAAACTCATGTCCATGACTTCTGACGGATGCCCTTCCGCTGCGGCCAGATTGACGAGGCGACCTTCGGCAAGGACGAAAATCTTCTTTCCGCCTTTGCAGGTGTACTCGCGATTGTCGGGTCGAATGATGCGAGATGACATTGCGAGTCCGTCAAGCTCTTTCAGGTTTAGCTCAACGTCGTAGTGTCCTGTATTTGCGACGATAGCCCCGTCCTTCATGGCCTCGAAATGGCGTCCCCGTATGACGTCCTTCATACCGGTTGCTGTGACGAAGACATCTCCCACCTTCGCTGCTTCGTCCATCGGAAGGACCCGCATTCCGTCGAGCGTAGCCTTTAGGGCCGCGGTTGCTTTGACTTCCGTGACGATCACGTTGGCCCCGAGGCCCTTGGCGCGCATGGCTACCCCGCGTCCGCAGTGGCCGTAGCCAGCAATGACGACATTCTTGCCGGCCACCAATACACTAGTGGCGCGCAAGATGCCGTCCAGTGTGGACTGCCCGGTGCCGTACACGTTGTCGAAATCCCACTTAGTTTCGGCGTCGTTGACCGCGTAGACCGGGTAGAGGAGCTTGCCGTCGTCGGCCATCGCCCGTAGGCGGTGAACGCCCGTCGTTGTTTCCTCGCTTCCGCCGATGATGTGCTCGGCAAGATGTGGAAACCGCTTGTGCACTGTGAAAATGAGGTCTGCACCGTCGTCGAGCGTCAGGTGCGGTGGGCTGTCAATAGTGCGATCGATGCTCCAGTAGAATTCCTCGACATTTTGCCCGTACCAGGCATATATCTGGATGCCTTCGATGGCAAGTGCCGCGGCAACCTCGTCGTTGGTGGACAGCGGGTTGCAGCCGCTCCAGGCTATCTCTGCACCGCAGGCCGCGAACGTTTCGACCAGCACACCGGTCTCCTTCGTAACGTGCAGGCATCCGGTTATCTTGTACCCTGCAAACGGTTTCTGCGGAGCGTACTCTTCGCGCAGCTCCGCGAGGACAGGCATTCTACTCTGCGCCCATTCCATCCGCATGCGCCCGGCGTCGGCCAACGAAATGTCGCGGATGCAATACCTGCCTTTTTGATGATCCATGCGAGGTGCTCTGAAGGTGCTCCGTTGAATGTCGCGCCGTCTTACACGATCACGCGCAGCGGCGTTTCCGTGCACGAGAGTTTCACGATGGGCACCCGAAGCTATCGGCTTTGGCCACACGTCCAAGTCGCCGCCATGTTACTGGACGACAACGAGGTTGTCGACAAGTCGCACGTCACCGGCGGTCAGTGTCAAAAAGTAGACGCCTGCAGCCAGATCGCCCCGCGGAAGAGTGATGGCGTATGTTCCGGCGTCCTGTGACCTCTCCCGAAGGAGGCGAACGCGCTGTCCGAGGACGTTGAAAAGCTCGATTGTGACAGGCAGAGTCTCGGGGAGGGTGTAGCTGAACGTCGTTGCGCTCTGGAAGGGATTCGGGAAGTTGCCGTGCAGTGCCAGCTCGCGCGTGAATTCGAATTCGGCTTCGGCGGTTGAATACACGAGTGACGCCTCACGGACGGTCCAGTACTCGTCGCCTGACGGCGTGCCCGCAAGATCGAGACGTACCTGAAATTGTTGGCCGGCATGCGCTGAGACGTCGAAGGACACCTCGACTTCGTCGGCAGACAGGCCTGTGAATATCCCCTCTCCATGCATGGGATGCGATCCACCACCATCGAAGGTGGCTCCGTATCCCCCGCTGGGCTCCAGCGTGGACCAGGAGGAACCGTTGTTCACTGAAATCTTGACGTTACCGCCGGTTGTCGCTCCCAAATGATACTGATGAAACAGTACGAGGTCTGCGATATCGGCCGTTGTTGGAAGATCCATAGGGCGCAAAACGACACTGCTGACTGGCACATTGGCCGAGCCGTCGGTCGTAAAGCCCGTCTCTGTTGCCCGCCATACACCGGACGGGTGCGCAGCTGTAAGTGCGTCGATCGCATCCTGAAACCGGGCTTCTATCACGCTTTGCCCGTCGGCAGGCCAGTCGACCATATTGTCGCCGTAGTCTGCCACTGTGATTTGATACAAAATGCTCTCACCGGCGGCAAGGTGCCCGCCGGGGCCAATCGTACCACTGAACCTCTTTGAATCTCTTACATCCATCTCCAGGTGCGTGGTACCTGAATTCGAGGCCCCGCCGGACCGATGCGTCCAGTTTGCCACGACACTTTCTATGCCGGTATCGTCGATCGCGATAAGGGAGATCGGAGGAGCTTCTCCGCCCACCATCACTGGAAGCACGGCGTCCGGCGTCTCTTCGATCACCGGTGGAGATGAATCATGCGCTGGACTGAGGAGGATCCGAATGTCGTCGAGTGCCCAGCCTGCAAAGAACCGCGAGGTGTGCACGTTCTCTGAATTGCGTCCCAAATTGAATCGCACCGTAACGGCTTCGCCGCTCGGCAACGCGGCACGAACTCGTCGCCACCCAAGACTATATCCACCATATGCCTGCTGACCCTCGAGAGGATTGCCAGACCCCTCGCGGATCATCCACGTGTAGCCGCCCTCAAAAGGTTTGACCACTTCCCACGTGGTGCCACCGTTTGGCGAAACTTCTACGTTGCCTCCGTCCCACAATTCTCCAATAGTGCTCGGCAGCGGGGAATGCACGTCCGTGTGTTCAAAGTCGTACCAGTGCCAGAACTCCAACGTCGCCGAATATCCGTCAGGAATGCCTACGGGCGGCAACGACAACCGATCTACGCCGGTCGAGACAGCGTACGGTCCGTCCAGGCCCGTCATATACACCTGTTTGCCCGATCGGGCAACTTCGAGTCCGAAAGCGGGTTCGCCGCGTTGCCAGCCTTGCGAAGCCCCCAACGATTCGTCCTGTTCAGCATCGTATGCCGAGATCACGCCCTCGGGTGTGATCTGAAATTCGAACGGGTCAAGGTCGGCAGCGGGTAGAATGGCCTCGTTGGGTGAGGAAGCATTGTCACGGGCATGCACCCTGTACGTTACTCGTCCCGTCAAAGGAACATCGAGGGTCGGGAAACTGCCCGACCACGGTCCCTCGGCGGCGTCGAGGGCAAAGGATCCCCCGTCGACGTGTGCGCCCGTTTCCGAAGTGACCTCGTAGGCTACCCATGCGGAAGCTACGAGCTGGTTGTCGTCAATCTCGGCGATGACCTGCGGAGGCCAGTCATGCCCCGCCACGGCTGGGATTGGCGTGTGGACGATAGTGGGGGCCTTGACGTCACTGCCAAGGATGAACCGGTAGAGTGATTCCGGCGCGTCGACAGGCAGTCTGGTGGCCACTGTACCGTATGCCGATGCGGAGACGTAATAGTCGACGTAATTGCTCCCCGCGGGCAGAAACACGGTCGTGGCATACTCGTCGTTCCCTTGATCTGTGAGTTTCTCCTTGACGAATTCACCGTCATCTACACGGTAATGCACTTGGACGCGGTTGACTGCCGGTCCGTTTGAGACTGCCGTTACCGAAAACGTAATTCCGCTTCCAACATCCTGTGGATCAATGAGCGGATCGTGCGTCAAGGTGGGAGGCTCCGCAGACGAGTCCAGTAATCCGCGGGCACCGAGTTTTTCGATGATTGTGCTGGCATGATCGCCGTCATACAGGTCGTAGTCGGCCTGCAAAAGGGCCTCTGCACTGACAGGGAACGTAATGAATCCAGCCAAATGGGCGTGAGAGGCGAGCAGCAGCCGGTCGAGGACATCGCCGGTGAGATCGTCCCACAGTTCCATTATTGACGTCGCCCAGAATTGTCCGTCGTAATAGATGTTGCACGAGCCGCCGCCGTCGCAACCCGTGGTTTCGGGGTAGGTGCCGGAGATGTTGAGCATTCTGCCGTTCCACGTCTCGTTTCCGTCCCACGTGAATACCTTCTTCCAGTCGCGCTCGGGAACAGTGCCGTCGTCAATGAGGCCACGCGAGTAGGAAGCGGCCCAGTAGTCTCCCCACCCTTCGTGCAGAGCGCGGCCCTCGCTGCCGTTGAGGGCCGAAGGTGCTACGTCGTGAAGTAGGGCGTGTCCGTATTCATGCCAGATCACGTCGGCGTCTTCCGCGTCGTCGATGCCTCCATCGCCGAACATGATGGCGTTAAGTGACGGATCGTACCGCGCATTGTCCTGAGAGCCCAACCCGTGGGGATGGGCCAGCAAGCTCCCTTCCTGAACGGAATGACCGATGTCGAGCGACTGAATGTAGCGCTGACTCAGATCCACGTGGTAGTACAAAGTGACAGCTTCGAAGAACTGATCTGAACGCGTGTACTGAAAATCGTCTGGATCCTCCTCGGTGGGTGGCGTCCAGCTGGTACCACCGAGCGCGGGATCTCCGGTAATTTCGACCCAGGGTCCGATCAGACGATACTCTCCGTCACTCCCTTCGGTGAGCTCTAAAAGCTCTACTTCTTGACGTTCGTCATTCAATTCGTCGACGTCGTTGTCGTTGTCATCCACGTAGGGGTCACCGTACTCGACGCCGGCGGTTGTCAACGGATCGGGATCGAAGACCAGCCCCGTGCCGTCGGCGGTTCCGACAGCCGTCCATGAAACCTCGTCGACCGGCGGCGCCGGCAAGTCGGTGGGAGTCGGGATATGGCTCAGCGTATCGCCGTGGGTGAGAAGTTGGAATAGGTAGATCACCTCGCCCGTATGCGCATCCACGAGCACTTCCCAAGAAAGGGGAATACCCTCCGGCCAGGTCACGACTCGCCATACGAGCCGTGGCTCGGCGGAAGGATATACAAACAGTTCTGCCTCGCCGGTACGGACGGGACCATCATACACGGATCGCCGTGCTATGTCTTTGGCCCGAGAAGCCGACAGGGCCGGGGCTGGATTGAAGTGCTTGAAGTCATGAAGATGCGGTGCGTATCCACTGAGCACCATGGTGGGGTACCCGTCGCCGGACAGGTTCACCTGTACGATTCGGTTGAATACCCGCACGCCCTTGAAAATCTGCCGAAACGAAAGGTGTGAACTATAGCGGCCCAGGATGCTGCGTTCCAAATCGAATTCTTCAGACGACAGCCAGCCGAAGCGGTCAGATGCTGTGTCGATCCATGCACGTGCCGTGGCTTCCGGTGTTGCTGCAACCTGCCCGGTCGGCTGCAAACGAAATACGGCACGCATGACATTGGCGTCGACGTCCATTCGCCCGCTCGGTACGCTGATGGTCCGGAAATTCACCGTTGGATCTGAACTCACAACGAGTGATTGCATCGGAGCCGGTAGGGTGGCGGAAGCAGGCACCTGCGCGTGGGAGAGCTGCACGGCAAGAAGAAGCACGAATGCCGAGGTAAGGTATTTCATGTGATCACCGGTTAGGCTCGCTTGTGCCGCGGACCCTACGCGAACATGATGGAGCGACGACGGGTGTGTTGTTTCACTGCGGCGACGGCGTCGAGGTTTTCCCACGTGAATTCGTTTCGCCCAAAATGTCCGTAGGCTGCCGTGTTGCGGTATATGGGCCGAAGCAGCTTCAGCCGTTCGATGATTGCGCTCGGCCTGAGATCGAACACGTCGCGAACTATATAGGTAAGGTACTCATTGTCATACTGGGACGTCCCTGCCGAATCCACGTGAATGGACACGGGCTCCGCCACGCCGATCGCATACGCGATCTGGACCTCAATGCTGTCGGCCAGCCCGGCGGCGACGAGATTTTTAGCGACGTGTCGGGCGGCATACGCGGCCGAACGGTCCACCTTGGAGGGATCCTTACCGCTGAAGGCGCCGCCGCCGTGCGCACCGCGGCCGCCGTAGCTGTCGACAATGATCTTGCGTCCGGTCAGCCCGGCGTCCGCTTCCGGCCCCCCACTGACGAAGCGACCCGTCGGATTGACGTGAAGTGTGAGGTCGTCGTCGTAGAGGTCTCTTTTGAGCACGCGAGGAAACAGAATCGTCCGGATGTCGTGTTCAATCTGCTTCTGCTCAACGATATCGTCATGCTGCGTCGAAATGACGATAGTATGGTAGCGGCGCGGCGTGACCCCATCGTTGTCATACTCGACGGTGACCTGGCTCTTTGAGTCGGGCCGTAAGTACGGCATCAGCCGCTCCCGTTTGCGAATGTGGGCCAGCGTCAAGACCAGGCGGTGCGATGTATGCAGAGGAAGCGGCATGAGCTCGGGCGTTTCGCTGCACGCATACCCGAACATCATCCCTTGGTCGCCCGCACCTTGCTCTTTGCCGTTGTCCACGCCCCGTGCGATGTCGTCACTCTGATCTCCTATCACATTGCAAATTTCGACGGAATCGGCATCGAAACCGATTGCCGGATCGTTGTAGCCAATATCCCGAATGACGTTTCGCACGATGGGGTCGACATCAAACGAAGCCTTTGATCTCACTTCACCGGCCAGAACCACCAAATTGGTGGTGACCATTGTTTCCACGGCCACTCGGCTGTTCGGATCTTGCTTGAGATACGCATCAAGAATTGCGTCGGAAATCTGATCTGCCACCTTGTCGGGATGTCCCTCCGAAACGGACTCCGACGTAAAGAGATAGGACATCTAACAGGCGAGAAGTGAGCTGGTTAAATCATAGGCGCTACAACAAACGCAATAAACTTGAACGCAGGCTGATCCCAGAGGTTCATGTGCACAGGAGCCCGAGCGCTTGGGTCGATGTCTACGGGTTGCTTTGCGGCGCGGCGACTGGACCCGTTTGCCCAGTACGCCCTCGTGGCCGCTCGTGAGGCTATCGCGGATGCAGGCCTGCGCCCGGACGAGATGTCACAGAGCCAAAAGGATCGTGTCGGCGTCATCGTCGGGAGCGGAATCGGCGGAATGCAGGTCTTTCACTCCCAGACTGCGACGTATATCAAGAGTGGGCCGCGACGGCTGTCGCCGTTTTTCATTCCGATGTTGATACCCGACATCGTAAGCGGTCACATTTCGATCCGCTATAATTTCAGGGGACCGAACTACAGTGTTGTCTCGGCATGCGCTACGGGCAACAACAACATCGGCGACGTGCTGATGATGATTCAGCGGGGCACCATCGACATGGCGCTCTGCGGCGGCACGGAAGCGGCTGTTTCCGAACTGGGCATTGGCGGTTTCAATGCGTTGAGGGCACTGTCAACTCGCAACGACGATCCGGCGCGTGCCTGCCGTCCATTCGATCGCACCCGGGACGGCTTCGTGCTCGGAGAAGGGTCGGGCATGCTTTTCAGTGCGCCGTGGAAAGGCGCTTTTTTCTTGCGTGTGCGAAGCCCGCCCAGTACCTGTTGCTCCAACTGGTAGCGACCAACGCGGTTCATGGAGGTAACGACATGGATTGAAG
>JAAXGO010000149.1 GCA_012267425.1 Rhodothermales bacterium | reverse complement strand
CCATCGGCCTGCATCCGCGCGACAACCGGCAGCTCATCTCTTCGCTGCGCCACCTGCGGGACATCGGCAATTCTGTGCTCGTCGTCGAGCACGACAGGACGATGATTGAAGCGGCGGACTTCGTCGTTGACCTCGGTCCTGGCGCAGGTGATCACGGCGGGTATGTCGTCGCCGAGGGTGCTCCGCATGACCTGCAGTTGAGGTCCGAGAACTATGCGTGTTTGACTGAGGAGTATCTCTCCGGTGGGCGTACGATTCCGGCGTCTGAGACACGCCGCCGACCCGGTGGCAGGTATCTGGTACTCCACGGCGCGCGTGGACATAACCTAAAGGGAGATCCGCTTCGTCTGCCGCTGGGCCTTTTTATCTGTGTGACGGGGGTAAGCGGATCGGGCAAGAGCACGCTGATAAATCAGACACTCTATCCGATTTTGGCTGCACGGTTTCACGGTGCGAAAAATCGGCCGTTGCCGTATTCACGCATCGAGGGACTTGAGCACGTTGACAAGGTGATCGACATCGACCAAAGTCCGATCGGACGCACACCGCGATCGAATCCTGCGACGTATACCAATCTGTTTACGCACATCCGCGATCTCTTCGCGCAACTGCCAGAATCCAAGATCCGCGGCTATACGAAGGGGCGCTTTTCGTTCAACGTAAAGGGTGGACGGTGTGAGACGTGTACGGGGGCTGGTATCGTCAAGTTGGAGATGAATTTCTTGCCCGACGTCTACGTAGAGTGCGAGATCTGTGCCGGGCGCCGATACAACGCGCAAACCCTTGAGGTGCTGTATAAAGGAAAGCACATTTCAGACGTTCTGGCGATGACTGCCGACGAAGCGCTCGGTTTTTTCGGTAATGTTCCCCGCATTGTGCGCAAGCTGAAAACTCTCCACGCGGTCGGCTTGGGATACATACGCTTGGGACAGCAGTCAACGACGATTTCCGGAGGCGAAGCACAACGCGTCAAGCTGGCAAAAGAGCTGTCTCGTCCCGGTACGGGCAAGACCTTGTATATTCTCGACGAGCCGACGACGGGACTTCATTTCGAGGACATTCGGCACTTGCTCAACGTGTTGCACGCGCTTATTGACAAGGGCAACACGGTTCTTGTCATCGAGCACAACATGGATGTCGTTAAGCTGGCCGACTGGATTATTGACCTTGGCCCCGAAGGTGGTGACGGTGGAGGACGCATTTTATTTGGCGGGAGCCCCGAAGAGTTGGCCGCCCGTGATTCCTACACTGGACGAATTCTCAAGGAGGAGCTCGGTCTCTCAGACCGCGCGGTAGCATCGAGGAAAAAGGCGAGAGTCGCCTGAAGTGTTGGCCAGGCGAAGGGCCGTGTCCCGCCTGCGGTGGTACCGAATGGCCCGAATGACGCCGTGGAGAATCTCACGGAAGGCGAACTGAGTGAGGCCGCGTGGTTTATAAGTATATTTGAGATGCAATACGCCACAATCCGACAAACGATGATGACTCCAACCCGCCTTTTCGTGCAGTCAGGTGCGATCGTATTGGCTGCACTGCTAGTCGCCCAGCCCGCTGCCGCCCAGGACACGTATCAGCGTCCCGCAGAGAGTCTTGCACGTCTTGTCGACGCACCTGCGATGCCCGTTGTCAGTCTGAGCCCGGACGGACGCACACTGCTTTTCATGCATCTGCCCAGCCTGTCGTCGGTTGCCGAGCTTTCCGCGCCGGAGCTGCGCCTGGCCGGGATCCGGATCAATCCGCGAAACAACGGCCCGAGCCGTTCCCGGTCCTATAATGCACTCGGTCTGGGCTCTGTGGACGGGGAAGCGGAACGCAAAATCACGGGTCTGCCGGTTGGCAGCCGTATCCGCAATGTCAATTGGGCGCCGGACGGTGCGCACGTGGCCTTTACGGTGGACATGGCGGACAGAATCGACCTGTATGTTGTAAGTGCGACGACGGCGGAGGCCCGCCGCCTTCCACTACGTCCGCTTACTGACATTGGAGGATCCTATCGCTGGGTGTCCGACAGTCGCACTATCATTGCGACAACTGTGCCAGAGAGTCGTGGGGCGATGCCCGAGGCTCCGGCGGCAGCTGTAGGTCCGGTCATCCAGGAGAACATGGGTGTGAAGGCACCTGCGCGCACCTATCAGGATCTCCTGCAAAACGCATACGACGAAGAGCTTTTCAGTTGGCTGGTGACATCGCAGCTGGTACGAGTGACAATTGACGGAGAGGTCACTCCCATTGGCGAACCCGACCTCATTACTGAAGCTTCACCGTCTCCGGATGGGTCGTTTCTGCTCATCGAGCGGCTTCACAAGCCATTTTCGTACCTGATCCCGTACTATCGTTTTCCGCACCGGATCGAGATCGTTGACATGAACGGCAATCTCGTCCGTGAGGTCGCAGATTTGCCGCTTGCCGAGGGCGTGCCGACGGCGTTCGGCTCCGTTCCGACTGGCGTTCGATCCGCGCACTGGCGGTCGGACAGCCCGTCAACACTGGTTTGGGTCGAAGCCTTGGACGGCGGCGACGCTCGCGTTGAAAGTGAGTATCGAGATGAGGTCTTTCTTTTGCAGTCGCCGTTTGACGCTGATCCCGTGTCGCTTGTGAGGCTCCCTTTGCGCTTCGGTGGCATTACTTGGGGGACGGCCGATGTGGCGCTGGTCCGTGACTTGTGGTGGGCCGACCGTCGGACCCACACGTGGATAACGAATCCGAGCAAACCCGGTGATGCTCCGCGCTTGCTCTTTGATCTGTCAACCGAGGATCGGTATAACGATCCGGGGTTTCCGGTCACGCGGCGGACAGTGGCGGGAACGCGCGTACTCAGGACAACCGCCGATGGGCGATCGATATACCTTCGGGGAACGGGAGCATCGCCGGAAGGCAACCGTCCGTTTTTGCGCAGACTGGATCTTAGCTCCGGCGACGTCACGGAAATTTTTCGTTCCGAGGCTCCGTATTACGAGCGGCCCATCGAGCTGTTGGGCACCGGCGAAGAAATACTTCTCACGGTGCGGGAAACAACCACGGAGCCACCCAACTACGTCCTGCGCAATCTTAAGGATGGGTCGATCTCCATCGTGACGGAGTTTCCGCATCCATACCCGGAGTTGGATGCGATCGGAAAGGAGGTCATCCAGTATCCGCGTGCCGACGGCGTGCCGCTGAGCGCAACTCTGTACGTGCCGGCCGGTTTTGCCGCTGAGCGTGACGGGCCGCTACCAACGCTCATATGGGCGTATCCGCGCGAGTTCAAAAGCGCAGACGCTGCCGGGCAGCGCAGGGATTCGCCGTATCAATTCAAGCGGGTCAGCTACTGGGGTGCCGTGCCGTACGTTACGCAAGGGTATGCCGTCATCGACGGCGCCGCCATGCCGGTGATCGGAGAAGGAGACGCAGAGCCGAATGACACGTTTCGTGAGCAGCTTGTGGCCAACGCCCAAGCGGCGATCGACGAGGGTGTCCGCCGGGGCGTCGTCGATCCGGAGCGCGTCGCGATAGGTGGCCATTCCTACGGCGCCTTTATGACTGCCAACCTACTTGCTCACTCCGATTTGTTCAGAGCAGGCATCGCCCGCAGCGGAGCGTACAATCGGACGCTGACTCCGTTTGGATTTCAGTCCGAGGAGCGTCTCTTCTGGGAGGCGCCGGAAATCTACTACTACATGTCACCGTTCATGCACGCAGACAAGGTCAACGAGCCGATCTTGCTCATACACGGCACGGCAGACAACAATTCAGGCACGTTTCCGCTTCAAAGCCGCAGATATTACAGTGCACTGAGGGGCCTCGGGAAGACGGCACGCCTGGTGATGCTTCCCCATGAGAGCCACGGGTATCGGGCTCGCGAATCCATCCTCCATATGCTCTGGGAGACTGACCGCTGGCTGGATATCTATGTCAAGAATGCTCCGTCGCGTACGAGAATGGATGTGGCCGAGCCCACGGGTGAATAGGCCTCATTTGTGCGCGCCTACTCTTTTTCCGATTCCTGCAGCATCTGGTATGTTTCCTGGAACTTCTTCGGGATGCCGTGCTGAAGCACCGAAACCATGGCATCCACAAAGCGATCGAGTTCTTCGAGCGTCGTGAAAAGATTGGGGGTAATGCGTACCCCCTCGAATTCCTCGTGCTTAATGGGAGTGACGATGATCCGGTGTTGGTCCCAGAGCCAGGCCCCGAGCAGGCCGGTGTCGACGCCTATCATCTCGATGGTCCCGATGCCGCAGGAGAATTCCGGTTTGAGACTCGTGTGTAGGCGGAAGCGATCGTGCGTGAGCAGTGTGTTGGCCCAATAATCCCTCAGGTACCGTAGCCGCTCTTCCTTGCGTTTGGCTCCGATGCCCTGATGGAAGGTCAATGCGTCCGCAATGGCGATGTAGTTGGCTGCCGGGTGTGTTCCGATCTCCTCGAATTTACGGATGTCGTCGTCCATCTTGTCCGGCGCCGCCATGAGCGGCCAGAGGTCACTGATCAATTCTTTCCGGACGAAAAGCATACCGGTTCCATGTGGTGCGAGCAGCCACTTGTGCAGGCTTGTGGCATAGTAGTCGCAGTCCAGATCGGCGTGCGTGAAGTCGAAATGCCCGAAGGTATGCGCTCCGTCCACGATCACCGGAATACCATACTTGCGTGCCATGTTCACAACGCCCTTGACCGGCAGAATCTGTCCGGTGAGATTGATCATGTGGCACATCAGAATCAGGCGAGTCCTCCGTGAGATGTTCTCTTCGAACAGCCGGACAATGCCCTGCGGGTCTTCGTCAGGTACCGGGATCGGGAATTGCTTGAGGACGATTCCGTCCCGCCTCTCTCGCTGTTTGAATGTCGTGATCATGCGCCCGTAGTCCTGCGTCGTTGTTAGGACTTCGTCGCCGGGTTGCAAGTCGAATCCGAGCTGGCAGATCTGCAAGCCTTCCGAGGAGTTGCGCGTGAGCGCGATTTCTTCCGCATCGCATCCGAAATCACGTGCGATACGCTGTCGAACTCCTTCTCGCTGTGGTTCCAGGATGCGCCACATCGTATAGACGGGTGCCTCGTTGGAATAGTCGAGGTGTCCCTTCATGGCTTCCTGGACGATCCTGGGAGACGGGCTTACGCCGCCGCTGTTGAGATTGATCAGGCTGCGGTCGACCGAGAACGCCTGTTGCACCTCCAGCCAGAAGGTCTCGTCGCGTGCCACTCTGTGCGGCGATGCTGTTGTGTCCGCAATACGCTGCAGCACGGAAGGCAGAGCAGTTGGGTTGATGGTTGCAGCCATGGCGGCGGCCGTCGAGCCGCCTGCTGCTTTGAAGAATTCTCGCCTTGAATACATGAGCTTGCCCGGTTGGTCAATAGGTGCGAGGATCCTCCGCTACTGTCCGCATTTATCTCCAATGGTAAAATGTAACCTATTCTACGCAGTCATGCGTCGTCGGCAACTCGCGGATTACACCTTGCGTACCTTCTACCAACGATATGACGGTTGACATGTATGGTTTGCAGGAAGGTCGGGCGTGGCATGTACTAGCCGGACTGTTCTTTCTCGTCGCAGGGTGTGTGGGAGGTGGCCTGGCCAGGAACGCGGAGACAGAGAAAATCCGCTCCGTCACACTCGATGCGCGACGTGTTCCCGATGCGTCCGTTCTGCCCAGGCTCTATTCGTTGGGCGTTACGCACGTCACGCTCGTCCAGTTTGGTTTTCAGCCGCGCTTCGATGTCCCTGAGATCAGGATGCACGTCGACGCCAACTGGTTCAGCGAGAGTGACCGCGGAATCCGCATGCTGGCGGAGGATGCGGATTCACTGGGCATGAAGATAATACTTAAGCCCCATATCTGGCTCGGGAGATACGATAGTGAAGGGCAGTCCCGGGCGGACATCGGATTCGATGTTCCGGAAGCCTGGCAAGCCTGGGAAGCACAGTACCGCCGCTTCCTGCTGCATTACGCACGCCTGGCGAACGAGATTGGTGCCGGGATGCTGGTGATTGGAACCGAGCTTGCGCGCAGCGTGCGCGAAAGGCCGGAGTTTTGGAGGGGCCTCGTCCGCGAGGTACGGGCGCAATACGACGGTCCGCTTACGTACGCGGCTAACTGGTGGGAAGAGTACGAAGACATCGAATTCTGGGACAAGCTGGACTACATAGGAATCCAGGCGTATTTCGAACTGAGCCACGCGGTGGATCCGTCGAAGGAGGTGCTTCATGCGGGATGGGAGCCGCACAAGAAGACCATGAGCGCTCTCTCGAAGGAAACGGGGAGGCGGATCCTCTTCACCGAAATTGGCTACCGCAACGTGCCGACGGCTGCCGCCGAACCCTGGCGCTGGCCCAGTCGCAGTGAGGTGGGGCGCGTCAATGCGGACGACGCACTTCAGGAGCGTCTCTATGCGGTATTCTTCGAGAGTCTCTGGGAGGAACCTTGGTTTGCCGGGGCGATTCTTTGGAAATGGAAATCGGACGACGATAGGCGTGGAAGCCGGTTGGATTTTTCAATTCAGGGCAGGCCCGCGGAGCGGGTTATTGCCAAGTGGTTCGGGCCTGTCAGTCCGTGGATACAATCCTCCGTGAAGTGACAGTGTGCGAGGTTAGAGTGAGTGGTTCAAAAGGATTTTTTCCAAGAAGGATAGCTATAGCCATCGGCAAGGGACGGCAGGGCAGCTGTTTGTGGCGATTGACAGGATTCGGGTGCTGGGCATATGCCGTCACTGAGTCCGCGCGCTGCGCGGGAAGCGGCTGTTGCACACAAGGGGCGAGAAGCTGGAGCGGACGGTTGCGCACCTCCTTGTGAGTGGAGGTGATGTGCCGCGTCCACGTTCGCAGCCAGAAAAAACAGATGCGTACTCACGTTGTGCAGCCTTGCTCGTTGGAATGAACTACATGATGGATAGCACATCCAAGCAACTGCGGCGGCTTTGGGCATTCGCCGCTGCCATAACCTTCCTTTGTTCTGCCTGTGACTCGGCCGAGCCCGGTGAGGAAGGTCCCGAGCCAAGGATCGGCCGAGGGGCTACCGTGTCGGTAGAGAAACTTGCCGATAAAACAGCGGAGGAAATTAGGGCCGATATGGAAGACGTCGGCATACCCATCCAAGCACGGTTTCCAGTTACCGTTTACAAGGTCGTCTACGAAACTGTAGATACGCATGACGAGGTGACCATCGCGTCCGGTGCGCTCTTGGTGCCTAAGTCCCCTACGCCGGTTCCGTTGCTCAGCCTCCAGCACGGGACTGTGTTGGTGCGCACCAGAGTGCCGTCGTCAGACGAGCCACAGAGGTTGCTCGGCATGGTGTTCGCCACGGGAGGTTACATCGTATCTATGCCAGACCTGTTGGGCCTCGGTGACTCACCCGGCCTGCATCCATACGTGCATGCGAAGTCGTCGGCAACTGCCGTCGTTGACATGCTGCGTGCTTCCTCGGATTTCGTCGTGGCTGAAGCCATCGAATCGACGGGACAGCTCTTTCTCATTGGGTATTCCCAAGGCGGTTACACTGCAATGGCCGCCCACCGAGCACTAGAGACGGAGCACGCCGACGAATTTACGGTAACTGCTTCGGCGCCGATGGCCGGACCATACGATCTCTCCGGGACCATGGCCGAGGTCATGACGAGCGATCAGCCACATCCCGCGCCCTACTATCTCGCGTATGCGCTCATTGCATACAATGAGATTTACGAGTTGCACGACAGTCCGTCCCGTTTCCTAAAAAGCCCGTACGATACGACGATTCCGCCGATGTTCGATGGGACCCGATCGGGAATCGAGATCAACCGTGAGCTTCCGGAGATTCCTCGCGATATGCTTAATCCGATGGAGCTGGCTGCTTTCGAGGCGGATCCCGATCATCCGTTCCGGCAGCGCCTCCGCGAGAACGACCTGTATGACTGGGCTCCGCAGGCTCCGATCCGCATGTACCACTGCAGTCAGGATACACACGTTTCGATCAACAATTCGGAAAAAGCGCTTAGTCGCATGCTGGAGCTCGGTGCAGACGTGGAGCTCGTCAATCCGCTTCCCGTTGGCGACCACTTCGCGTGTGCGTTTTTCAGTCTCACCCTTGCCAAAAATTGGCTCGATACCTTCTGACGTGCGAGTTGAGGAGCTCAAGAATATCGGCCCCGTAACGGCAAAATGGCTCGGCGATGCTGGTATCCATACGCGATCGGACCTCAAGAGGGCGGGAGCTGTGCTTGCATACAAGATCCTGCAGCACCAGAGACCCAAGCAGGCGACGATCCTTCTCCTTTACGCACTGGAGGGAGCGCTTCTCGACGTGCCGTGGACCGAGCTGTCCACAGACACCAAGGCAGCTCTTCGAAGTGATGCTAAGGGGACATTAACGGTGCACTAACCCGAAGTTACAGCGTCATATGGCCTGAATTCCGCTGAAACTTCGGACTAACACATTGTCGGGCAGCTGGTTACGACTCTGATCCACGGAACCACGCCAGGAAGTTCACCGCACTCACCGCCATCTCTCGCGAATGACGGTTATGTGCACTGGTGGTCGTCGATATGCACGCCGAATGTCCCTGTCACGACGGCTCACCTGCTCGGACAAGCAAGTCCGCAAAGCCGTACGTCACACTCGTCGCCCCGAAATCTGGCTCCCGGCCGAAGGGGCGCCGCAGGTAATGAACTGTGTGTTCGCCCGTGTCCAGGAATTTCACGATTGCTAAGATGTAATCGTCAGGCTTGTTGAGTGAGAAGAGGATCTCGTTTCGGGTGACCGTGATCGACGGAGCTCCTTCTTTGCGGCCCTTTACTTCGATGAACCGAAGACGGCCGGTCTTCGGGACCCGACTTTCGATGTCGTAACCGACCTTCTCAAATTCGCGGTCGGTGGGATCGAAGCCGAGCCCCCGCTCGGTCTCCATTACGATGGCACGGGCCTTCGCCGCGACGACCTGGGTGTCCACCGGCTTCTTGCTGCGGCCGACGATCTTGTCAAACAACCCCCTGGGCACGACCAGCACCCCTCCCACCGCCACGGCTGGTCCAGCCGAGATCCGCCGCTGCAAACGCAATTCTTCGAGTCGCCGCGTGAGCCGTTCTTGAAGCTGATCAGCCCGTTTCGAGGCTTCGCTCGAATTCAGGCGTGCGTCGGGCCGACCCGCCTTCTCCTGCAGCTTGAGCTGCTCGGCGCGGTGGTCCCAATAGGAGATTTCTTTGGTCAGCCGATCCTTGACTGCCGCTTCAGTCCTGTCGATGGCGGCCTTCCTAGCCCCACGCACCTCGGCCAGGTGCTGGGGTATTACATGTTCGGCCGCGTACTTCTCCGCCTTAGTCTCGAGGTCCCGGCTGATCCACTCGCACTCCGCTTGGGCAAGGATCTCAACGGGGCTCGGCTCGTGTTCAGCGAGGGGCCGGAAGTCGAGGTAGGGAGCGTAGCGAACGTGCCCCCGGATGCCATCCTCACCAAAATCCAAGTACATCATCTGCCTGGAGATGGTTCGCCCCGTTTTTTCCAGAGTGGTGCGGGCATCTTGTATGGCGTGCTCGAGGTAGAGAAGCACCCGTGGTTCCAGCCCGTGGTCGCTGTCGTCAACCAGCGCGGCACCGCGCTTCAGGAGCGTGCGGTTCCGCTCCAGCGTCAGGTCGAGCACCGCGTCGAGGAGCGGATGTCCCGGACAGACGAATGCAGCGCTCGGATGTCCCATGGACACCACGAGCGACTTCTCGAAAACGATGCGCTCGTACCGTGAGTGTACCGGCTTACGTGTTCCGATCTTGCGGGCTCGGCTTCGCACCACCGCCGGAACACGAGTGATCTCGTAGCGCCGGGATTCCCGTTGCCTGGCTGACCCGCCGAGACTCTTGAAGGCCTCCAGGAAGAACGATTCGATGAAGTGGGGCTGAAGGCGGCGGGCCTGCGCCCGTTCCATATCTTCGCGGACGGCGTGCAACCGGCTGGTATCCATGTGGTCCTGGACCAGCGCGTGGTCTTGCATGAGGCCACGCAATCGATCCCGGTTGAGGGCCTCGTCGACGACCGTGTCGAGGTGGGCGCGGACTTCTGGTCGTTCCCCGTACCGGATCGCTTCGACCAGTAGATCCCTCAATGGCTGGCCCTCGAATTGAACCTGTCCCAGGACGTCGAAGACCTGGCCGCCCAGGGCCTGTCGCTCGGTTTCCAGCTTATCGAGCAGCGTACGGTAGACGTGGCCCTCCCGCGTATCGTCGGCGACGAGATTCCAGAGGTGGCACACCTCGGTCTGACCGATCCGGTGAATGCGGCCGAACCGCTGCTCCAGGCGGTTGGGATTCCACGGCAGGTCGTAGTTCACCATCAGATAGGCGCGTTGCAGATTGATTCCCTCGCCAGCGGCGTCCGTTGCCAGCAGGACCCTCACCTCCGGATCGTGACGGAACGCTTCCTGTGCCTTGAGCCGATCGCGTCGGTTCAGGCCACCGTGGATGACGACCACGGCCTCGGTTCGCCCGATGAGCGTCGTGATTCGGTCGTGTAGGTAGTTGAGCGTGTCCTTGTGTTCGGTGAAGATGACGAGCTTCTGACCGGGAGATGACTGAAGCGCAGTCGGTTGCCCGTCCCCATCGCCTTCTCTGGATTCGCTGACGTGAGGAGCCAGACTCGCTGGGGTGAAGACCTTTCCGAGCAGCCCTGCCAGCTCTCGCCACTTGGTGTCTTCAGCTCGATCGAGCACTTGCCGAGCGTTCCGTTCGAGTTCCTTGAGCGTAGCGATCTCAGCCCGAAGCTCGGTGCCTGACTGAGCCGCCGTTGCCTGGTCCAGGACCTCAGCCTCCAGCTCCTCGGCTTCTTCTTCGGGGACGTCTTCCAGATCCTCTAGATCTTCCAGGTCGAACTCGGGACCGGCGAAAAGGGATTTAGGCTGGCCTGAAGGGTGCCGAAGGAAGTCCTCCAACTCCTTGAGCCGATTTGTCAATCGCTCGCGCCGCCTGCGAAGTGATCGGTAGATTGCTTTCGGCGACGAAGCAAGCCGACGTTGAAGAATCGTCAGCGCGAACCCGACGGTGGTCCGTTTTTTGCCCCCGAGTCTCTCGGCCCGATTGTACTCTTGGCGCACGTAGCGTGTGACCGCGTTATATAGAGCCGCTTCGGGTGCTGAAAGCTTGTAGGGGACGGTGTAGGCCCGCCGCACGGGGAAGAGAGGGGTTCCATCGAACTTGAGGAGTTTTTCCTTCACCATGCGGCGCATCAGATCTGAGGTGCCGGAGCGGTGTATGCCCTCGCGGAATCGGCCTTCAAAGCGGTCGCCGTCCAGTAGCGCCATGAAGAGCTGGAAATCGTCCTCTTTGCCGTTGTGGGGTGTCGCCGTCATGAGGAGGAAATGACGGGTAACACGGCCGAGAAGCTGCCCGAGCCGGTAACGCTTCGTGTACTTAACCTTCTTGCCGGAGTAGGTGGCGGACATCTTGTGGGCCTCGTCGCACACCACGAGGTCCCAGCGGCAATCCGGTGCTTGGAGGAGTCCCTGGACCTCTTCGTTGCGGGAGAGCATATCGAGGCGGGCGATCACGAGGTCGTTTTCCTGGAACCAGTTGCCCGATTGGGCCGTCTGGAGCTTGTCGCTGGTGTAGAGGGTGAAGGGAAGCTGAAAACGGCTCTCCAGCTCATCTTGCCACTGTTCCGCAAGGCTGCCGGGGCACACGACCAGACAGCGCTCGAGGTCTCCCCGGGCAATCAGTTCCTTCATGAGTAGACCAGCCATGATGGTCTTTCCGCTTCCGGGATCATCCGCGAGTAGGAAACGGAGGGGCTGCCGAGGCAGCATCGACTCGTAGACGGCCGTGATCTGGTGGGGGAGGGGTTCGACCAGGGACGTATGGACTGCGAGGTGGGGATCGAAAAGGTAGGCGAGGTGGATGCGCTGGGCTTCAGAGACGAGGCGAAAGAGTGCACCGTCGGCGTCGAAGGCCCACGGGAGGGTCTCAGCGCTGCCTTCTAGGCTGGATTCGTCGCTCCGGTACAGAATCTTGGTGGCCACCGTGCCCAACAGGGTCCTGTAGGTGACCTCAACAGCCCGTGATCCCAACCAGTTCGTGGCAAAAACTGTTACAGGTCCTTTCGGATCGATGCCCCGTACTTCAGAATACTGAAGGTCTTCGAGCTTCACTGGACCATGGCGTCGCAGACAGGGAATTCCCTTGTAGACATGGCGTTTGTCGGCTGCTCCTTACCCGACTAATATAGCGAAGCATTAGCAGCTATCCGGGTGTGGGAAGTCCGCCCCGCAGCGGGATCGTGTGCGTGGTGGCTATCCAGAATCCGCCTACGTCTTTCCAAGGCTGCTATTCGCCAACCTGAGTTGATGCGACCGGTCCTTGTCCGGCCACTCGATCCACTACGCTTGATGCTCCCATCGTGAAACCTCCCGTAGCGGGTGTATACGGCCATTCCGGGTCCGATGGCGGCTTGCGCGAGGTCGACGGGGGCGATGTTGCCGGACTGGAGAAGCTTGAGGGCGGGAGGAAGCTCGCGGCGCAGCTCGGTGAGGAACTCGCGGCGAGTAGCGAGAGGGGCGTCGGCTGGGCGGCGTCGGCAGACGAGGACGATAGAGGAGGCAAGGGCGTTGGTGCCCAATGCAGTGGAACGGGCACTGCGCTCCGTGCGCATGGGCCAAGTGCCGGTGATGGCAATCCCCGACCGGATGAGGGCATCGAGGAAAGTCTCCCAGCCGGTGCTAGCCATCCCGCCATTCCGCCTCCTCTCCGCCTGTTTGAAGGCATAGTAGATGGTGACGGGGAAGGCTGTGTGAGTCTGACTCATAAGGTGGCGAACTGCGCTGGTCATGCCGTCAAGAAAGAACTCTTCTGCCTTCGCCTTGCCACCATGTCGGTACGGTGTGGCTACGAGTTCCCCCGCCTTCGGGACGGCAAGAGTCGCAAATAGATCGGGAAAAACGGGCTTGAGCGACCGCCGGAGCCAGACGTAGAAGAAATCAGACAAATCAGCGTAGCCGATGTTGTCGTAATAGGGTGGGTCGGTGGAGACGACGGTCTGTAAACGCAAGCCATGTCGTTGTGCGTCTGCTTGCCGAGCGCTGCCTCGGCCCCGTAGCGGCAGCAGCGCAACGGATTTAGCGACCCACACAACAGCAGGAGTCCACGCACAGTGAAACTGACCAAGTGGCGCGGCTTCGGGGAAGTCCCAGGTCATCGGAATCGCTTGCTTCGAAAATGCGTGTCCCACAGTACCACGAGGCATCCAGGTTGCTATCGTATTCCAATAGTCCGTACATTTGTCGAGCGCAAAGGCCAGATACACGGCTACCGCCTCGGCATAGGCTGTTGCGTCGGTGCCGCCTTGACGTAGTGGTATGCCATCGTCGACCAGCCCGGCGCCCACAGCGTCCTGCCGAACGCGTTTGGTCGCTTCACCCACTAAGTCGGAGAAGGTAGTAAGAGCGACGAGTTGACGGGAAGTGAATAGATCCCGCCACCGTACCATGCCATACTGCTGAATCCGGAATCCGAGAGCCTTGTCCGGGAGGCGCGTGTTCGGCACGCCTTTGGGGTTTGCTCGGCGGGCCCTTTCCTCCATTTCTGGTGTTGGCGGTAAGTACACCCGACCAGGATCGCCTTGAGCTACGACGGCCATTAGCCTGCTGCCCATTCGACCCGCTCGTGCCTCGTACCTCAGGTACGCGAAGGGCATGGGAACTCCCGATATCATGCACAGGAACTGGCTGCCGCTTCCACCGGACTTAGTTCCCTTTCTTCGCTCGGTGAGATCGACAGGACGCCCGGACTTGACGCTGAACTGGTATTCCCGGCCTTCAATCACGGGTTCGACATAGGCCTCTTTACCCTTCTTCGTTGACAGCATCCAC
>JAAXGO010000148.1 GCA_012267425.1 Rhodothermales bacterium | reverse complement strand
AAATGACGACGTTCGCGTTATCCCCGGCGACAGCAGCACCACAGAGTGCGAGCAACAGGGCGATGGCAAGAGGAAACGTCTTGCGCACGCTGTTCTGCATAGTTGCTTCTCCTTCTATTTTATATAGTGAAATGGGACCCCAATCTGAGGTTTGAGGTCCCATTTCACTAACTCGCTGTGCAGTGGGTGCTTACTTGAGCAGTAGCATCTTCTTGACTTCGAGGAACTCACCGCCCGCCTGCAAGCGGTAGAAATACATCCCCGAAGACAAGCTGTGACCGCTGTCGTTCGTCGCGTCCCACTCCACGACGTAGCGACCCGCATTCTGATGCTCGGCTACCAGCGTCCGCACCGGCTGACCTACTACATTATATACAGTCAGCTCCACGTCCGCCGCCTGCGGCAACGCATACTTGATCGTCGTCGCCGGGTTGAACGGGTTCGGGAAATTGTCCGCCAAGGAAAATGCAGCCGGCAGCGTCTGCAACGCTAGCGACGCGCTCGCGCCATTGGCGTCCGTAACCGTGTACGTATATGCGGTTTCGCCCTCCGCCCTCGGCGTACCCGCAATCGTCCGCGCGGCCACGTCAAACGTCAGGCCCGTTGGCAGGGTCGGCGAGAGGGTGTACGTTAGCGGTGCAGTGCCACCCGAAGCCTCTGGCAGCGTGAAGTCCTCCACGCGCTGGCCAACGACGAATTCGCGGATTTTAGCCAAATCGCGCGAAGCCGTCGGAACGATCTTACCGAGCCCGAAATCGAAGCTCAGCGGCTTATTGACCGTAATGTTGAAGGTCAAAAAGGCGGCGGCCCCGGCCTCATCAGTCACCGTGTAGAAGACTTCGACCGCGCCGTCGGTCGCGGCCGTAGGCGTGCCCGAAAGCGTCCGCGTGGCCGCGTCAAACGACAAGCCCGCCGGCAGACCCACGAGTCTGTACGTCAGGGCACCCGTGCCGCCCGAAGCAGCCGGTAGCACGAGCGGGGTAATCGCCGCCTTAGCCGTGTACCCCTGGTCGGCAACCACGGCACCGGCGAAGCCAAAGGACGTACTCATCCCGGTGTTAACCGTGATGGAGAAGATCAACACCGCGGCGGCCCCACTCTCGTCAACCACTATGCAGGTGACTGCAACCGCGCCGTTGGTGGCGGCCGTAGGTGTGCCCGCAATCGTCCGAGTAGCCGCGTCAAACGACAAGCCCGCCGGCAGACCCACGAGGCTATACGTCTTGGCACCCGTGCCGCCCGAAGCAGCCGGCAGCACGAGAGCGTCTATCGCCGTCCCAGTCGTGTACGTCTGGTCGGGAACCGTGGCACCGGCGGCGAAGGCAAGGGACCCATCTCCCGGCCCCTCCGGCTCGTCCGGCTCCACTGCTGGGTCGCTCAGCACGATCTCTGCTTCATCTCCTACCAGCCCGCTAATCATCCCGACCAGCTTGATGATCTCATCGCCTTCCGGTCTAGCGTCGTTAATTGGACGGAGCGTTAACAGCGTCACTCCTATTGTCGAGCCAGCCGGAATCTCGATCAGCGGAGTAAATTCCACAGAATAGTCCACATCGCGCACCGCCGTGGATGCGTTGCCAATGATCAAGCTCACGATCGTGTCCTCTGGCAACGCCTGCCCGTCTAACGTAGCGGTGACTGAAACATCGGTCGTACCAGCGTCCTCGCTTACTTTGTGCGGATTCACCGATAGCGCGATGGACGTACTAGACGTTTCGTCGTCGGAGATCTCGATGTCCGTCGATAGCGTCGCACCGGATGCAAACGCAGCTTGCACACCTATCACTCTCAGACCATCCCCTTTGGTGTTGTCCCTAGGAGTGAGGGTGAGAGTCGTCGTCCCAACAATCTCACCGGCCGGAATGGTGACGACCGCCTCCACCAGTGTCGCATCGTAGTCCACATCGCGCACGGCCGGCTTGCCTTCCGTGCCTTCGCTTGGAGCTACAATCGTGAATGTTACTCTCTCTTCTGCGTCTTTGGCATCCATCAATGACACGGTCAACGAGACTTGCGTCTCCCCAGCGTCCTCGCGGATCAACGAAGGAGTCGCCATAATCTCAGCATCGGCAACCGGGGGCAGCACCTCAGCCGCGTTGACCGTGATGGAGAAGGTCAACGGAACGCCGGCGTCTCCGTCGCTGTCAACTACCGTGTAGATGAAGGAGACTGGGCCGTCGGTCGCTACCGTAGGTGTACCCGAAAGCGTCCGCGTGGCCGAGTCAAATGTCAAACCCGCGGGCATACCCAACGAGAAGAGGTTGTACGTAAACGGCGTGTCGTCGCCCGCAGCTTCTGGCAGTACGAGAGGATCTATCGCCGTCCCAACAGTGTACACTTGGTCATCGACCTCATCGTCGGCGGAGAAGGATGGGCGCGTCGGATCCTGCAGCTCTGGCTGCGGCTGCTCATCTTCCTCGTCGGCGGTATCTTTCAGCGTTATATCCACGGAATTGATCGTCAGCGGTACGGCGATCCCATCTTCATCGTCGGCTTCAAGTCCCCCCAAACTCTTCAAGCGGATCTTCTCGTCTGGTTCCTTCCCGTCATTGGCAACGGGGGTGATGGTGATCGTAGTCGTCCCTTGTATCGAGCCGGCCGGAATCGTCAAAGAGTTCAAGTCGGCATGATAGTCGTGATCGCGCGTCGCCTCAACAACATCCACGGTGAGATTGCCCTCATCGTCCGGATCCTTGGGATCGGTGTCAACGACCAAGGGCACGACTAGGTCATCGTCGAACTCCTTGCCGTGCAAGGTACCTGTCACTGTAACTGTGGTCGGACCCGCGTCCTCGCTTATCTCGGTCGGACTCACCTCTAGCGAGATCAAACCGCTCGCCGTATCGTCGTCAGTGATCAGGATTCCTGTTTCGTATGTGGAGCCGCCAACACTCGCAATCACCGTGAAAG
>JAAXGO010000147.1 GCA_012267425.1 Rhodothermales bacterium | reverse complement strand
GAGCGAAGGATACGGAAGGCATCTCCGAGTGAGGGAAGCGCGATGCCGCCCTTGAGCAGGATGCGGAATCCCTCGACGAGTTCGTTGGGCCACTTAGACAGATTGGCGAGGGTTCGTTTTTTGACCTTGCCGTCTTCGCGGAAGGACTCGCGGAGGAGGACGGCAGGAGGTGAGTTTCTGTTGGGTACGCGTTCTATGTACATGGGTATAATGATAACGAATATATCGAGACAAATGAATCTGGATGCATGAACATGCCCGTCCGGATCTGTGCGAGGCCCCTCGGGAAACCGGGGTCCCTACCTCGATGCAATACGCTCGGCTTCCTCCGCGTCCATCGCTTCGGCTTTCTCCACCAGCGCCGCACTATCCTCCTTCAACGCGGCCTCACGCCGGATCAACTCCTCGTACGTCGTACTCTTCCTTTTGCTCGCAGTAGATCGAAGCTTCGTTCCGTCGATCGCGATGGGTTTCAACTTCAGGTCATCGCCTTCGATTGCCGGCGCCAACACACGACGGAACAAGGCTGTGAACGCTTCCTTGTGCTTGTTCCTGAACCGGCGTATCGTCTTGTACTTCTGAAAGTTACCTCCGCACAGGTACCGCAGTGCCGTGTGTTCCTTGAACATCCGGACAACCTTGCGTGATGAAAACACGCCCATGGTGTACGCATACATCAAGATCTTGACCATCATGCGAGGATTGTAGGGCTCAGCACTGCGACCGTCGCCCTCGTAGCCGTGAAAGAACCCCGGCATCGGCAGATGGTCTACATATCGTGTCAATCACAGAGCAGAGGTGGTTCTTATCGAGCCACTCTCTGGGATTGATCGGATACAGCGTGATCTGATTGTTCGCGTAGGGTCGAAAGCTGACAGGCATCCGAATCAAAATGGGCTATCCAATCCAATCACGAGTCCTCCAGCAGCTCCATTGTTCTACGAGTTCGAGATTCTCTATGGAACAGCCTCCTGGGCGAACACCTTCGGCACGGCATCCAGCAGCCGCCTCCTCCACGCGCTCACCTGGTTCGGATGAAGCTCGTGCAGCGCAGCAATCGCCTCCAGCGCCACCCGGCCCTTGAACTTCGCCGTTAATCACCGTCTCTTCCAGGCCATCTCGGCACATCCTGTTTATACTCGGAATCCACCTTAACGACCTATCCAAAAAAATCAGAAGTACCTTAATGTTAGCTTACCCGTACAATTGATGGAGGTGCGTCGCCATCGTGTGCTCTGCCAAGACCGGGGCTCGGCAAAGCCGGAACTGCTCGCCTCGGATGCCCCCGCACTGGAAAAACGCGCGTCCACAGGATGCGGCAGTGGGCGGTGAGGGATTCGAACCCCCGACCTTCTGCTTGTAAGGCAGACGCTCTGAACCGACTGAGCTAACCGCCCGCTGAGAGCGGGAAACGGGACTCGAACCCGCGACCCTCAGCTTGGGAAGCTGATGCTCTACCGACTGAGCTATTCCCGCGGAGAACCTCGGAGAGTACTCCGCCCAATTGTGAATGTCAAGCGTAGACGTGGGAAGCTATGCGCGCAGTAGTATTTTTGCCGTTCAGTCGAAACGCGCAGGGGCAACGAATGGCGAATCTGCGCGTACACGGCAAACGATTCCAACCAAAAGGCGACGATGAAACGCACGTATCAGCCCAGCCGGCGCAAAAGACGGAATAAGCACGGTTTTCGACTGCGGATGAAGAGCAAGACCGGACGGAAACTCCTGGCCCGACGCCGCAAAAAAGGGCGCCGTAGCTTGAGCGTAAGCGACCGGTATGTCGGCAAATAAGCATTTCTCATGACGGCCAGGCCCGCTCGGCCTTTCGGCTTTCCGCGCGAGGCGCGCCTTAAACGCCGCCAGCTGATCCGTCCCCTTTTTGACAGATCGCGGCAGGATGTCGAGACGGTAGCATCCGGTAGCATCCGGCTATTGTACCGTGTGGTACCGCGTGCACTTGCCCAGCCGACTGACTGCATCCAAACAGGTTTCGCCGTCGGACGGAGCAGTGGAAGCGTGGAGCGAAACCGGCAGCGACGCACCCTACGCGAAGTGTACCGGCTGAACCAGGACATAGTGCGGCGGGCATTTCGGTCGCAGACCAAAGTGCTTACCGTCATGGTGGTGCTGCGCGGCGGCGACGCGGATCGAGTGCGGATTGACCTGCCGGAAGCGCTCGTCGCTTTGGCTGCGCGGCTCCCCGACACCGTAGATAGAAGTACGGGGAGGTCATAGCGTGGATCGTAACGTCGTTATTGCGACGGTCCTGATCATGGGGATCCTCCTGGTGTGGATGTACATGATCCCACCTCCTGTGCCGGCGCCGGAACCTCTCGCACAGGACACACTGCAACTCCAAGAACAGATTGCAGACACGCAGAGACCGGTTACCCCAGTCCAAGTCGACTCGACCATGGTAGGGGTGTTTGAGGGAGAGGAGCGCCTGATAACGGTAGACACCGATCTGTACACAGCACGCCTTTCGACTCGGGGAGCGACACTGGTCAACTTCTTGCTGAAGGAATATGCGCAGTTTGACCAGGTATCACCGGTTCAGCTTGTAGATACATCAGGGGCAGGGGCACTTGGATTGGAATTCCAGTCTCCCAACGGCCGCAACCGGGATTCGCGGACCTTCTATTTTGCGCCGAGCTTCGACGGCGACAGCCTGCACGTCACCAACGCCGGAACGGAGCTGAGCTTCGAGGCACGCCTTTCGGACGGTACACTGCGTCTTACATATGAATTTGAGCCGGAGACCTACGAAATCGGACTTCGCGTGACGCATACCAACGGGCGAAGCTTCCAGACAGACGACGGCTACGAAATCGTCTGGAACGGAGCCTTGCCTTTCAGCGAAGATCCCGGCAATAGGAAGGAAGAAGTCGCTAAGATCGGCGCGTATGCACGTACTGGCGACGAGGTCGACGGCATATCGCTGGCAGGCGACGAAGAGGAGGGCATGACGCTGCGAGGCAACGTGTCCTGGATGGCGGTCAAGAACAAGTACTTTGCTGCTGTTGTGCTGTCAGACGAACGAGCACGCGAAGCGGAGCTCTTCGGAGAGCGGCGCGGCGAAACCGACGACGAAGATGTCGACGTCACCTTTCGAGCAAGCCTGTTCATGAATCCTCCGACGGATGAGTCGGATTCGTTTCGTCTGTATCTGGGGCCGCTGGAATACTATGAGATAAAGGAGTACGACGGCCTCTATGACATGATAGACTACGGCTGGAATGCCTTCGAATGGATGACACGCCCGCTGGCCACATTCATATTCATTCCGGCCTTTACTCTGCTGAGTTCGTTCATTGCGAACTACGGAGTCGTCATCATCATCTTCGGGCTGCTCATTAAACTGGCGCTGTTCCCGCTGACAAAGTCGTCGTACAAAAGCATGGCGCAGATGCGGGAACTGCAGCCACAGATGCAGGCGATCAAGGAAAAATACAAGGACGACCCGCAAAAGCAGCAGGCTGCCACGATGAAGCTGTACAAGGAGTCGGGCACGAACCCCTTGGGCAGCTGTCTCCCAATGCTTTTGCAGTATCCCATCATCATCGCGCTCTGGCAATTCTTGCAGCAATCTATCGAGATACGTCAGGAAGGCTTTCTGTGGGCCAATGACCTATCTGCGCCGGACGCGGTACTCAATCTCCCGATCACCATTCCGTTCTATGGAGATTTCGTGGCCGGCTTCACCGTGCTAATGGGCCTTTCAATGATCGTTCAGATGCGGATCCAGTCTACACCGGCTTCGGGCGTTCAGGCTAAGATCTTCATGTACGTCATGCCGGCTTTCATCTTTGTCATCTTCAACCGCCTTCCTTCCGGCCTGAGCCTGTACTATCTGTGCTACAACGTTGTAACGGCATTTCAGCAGAAGCTGATAAACAAGTCGCTTGAAAAGAAGAAAGTGCACGAGGAGGCTTCCACCAGAAGACGAAGCAAGAAGGCCAGGCATGTGACTAACAAAAGGAAGGGCAAGCGGTCCAAGAAGCGATAGACGGGACCGGCTTCGATGAGGTACGCGGATACGATTACCGCCATCGCGACTGCGCGGGGACGTTCAGCTTTGGCAATTGTGCGTCTGTCCGGACCACAAGCCATGCAGTTCGCAGCGATGTGCTTCATCGGTGAGGATCTGCGGACGGCGGCTTCACACACTGCGCATGTTGGACTCTGGCGCGGCGCAGACGGCGCTGAAATCGACCACGTAGTAACCACTGTGTTTCGCGCACCAAGATCGGCAACCGGTGAAGATGTCGTTGAAGTGTCGTGCCATGGGGGAGACTACGTGGCGGCGCGAATCATCGAGAGTGTAATCGCCACCGGGGCCAGGCTCGCCGAACCGGGTGAGTTTACGCAACGGGCGTTTCTGAATGGAAAGATGGATCTCGCACAGGCAGAAGCCGTCGCGGATCTGATTCACGCGTCAAGCGCCTTAGCCCATCGGGTATCGGTAGCACACCTCCGAGGGCACTATTCAGAATCACTCAGCGAACTGCGGGCAACCATGTTAGAAATATGTGCTCTTGCGGAATTGGAACTGGACTTCCCGGACGAAGACGTGAAATTCGCGGATCGGACCGTAGTACGGCAGCTGCTCGACCAGGCGGAAGAGCATCTGACAACGTCGCTGGGTTCCCACAAGTTGGGCGTGCTTATCCGAGAAGGTGTTCGCGTCGTGATAGCAGGACGGCCGAATGCCGGGAAGTCAACACTGCTTAACGCGGTACTGGGCCAGGACCGTGCGATCGTGAGCTCCGTCCCCGGGACCACGCGGGATACTATCGAAGCCGATACGGAGGTAGAGGGTATCCTATTTCGGTTCGTTGATACGGCCGGGATGCGTGAATCGGCGGATCGTATCGAGGCCGAAGGAATCGACCGAGCGGTACGAGAAGCAATAGAATCAGATGTTTTGATATATGTGTATGATGTAACTATCGGATTAAATGAGCAGGAAACAGCTTGGTTACGCGACCGAGCGCGTCAGTCACTGCTCGTTGTCGTGGCGAACAAGTCAGATCTTTGTGAAACGCTGCCCGACCTCTTGCCGATCGGCATTCCAGTAGTGATTCTGTCTGCAAAACAAGCCATGCGGGATCCAGGGCTTCTAGCGGAGCTTTGGCATCTGATCGTGAGCCTGACGGCGGCTGAGCTTAGCGAGGCGAACACGTCACGTATCGTTACGAACCAAAGGCACCAACACCACATGAAAAAGGCATTGCGTGCTCTGCATGCAGCCCGCGAGTCGCTCGACGCCGGGAGGTCGGGGGACCTGTTCACGCTCGACATCCGGGCTGCGCTCCACGAGATTGGCGCCATTACGGGCGAGGTGACAAACGACGACGTACTCGGCGAAATCTTTGCCCGCTTCTGTATCGGAAAATAACAGCCGGAACCGCCCAAAACGCGCTTGATTGAAGCGTTGACAAGGTAGCGCGAGAGTAGGCATGCAAAGGTCCGCAACATATGACGTGATTGTCGTGGGGGGAGGCCACGCGGGTACGGAGGCAGCAGGAGCCGCCGCGCGAATGGGAGCGCGCGTCCTGTTGGTAACAATGAGTCTCGAGGCGATCGGGCGGATGTCCTGCAATCCCGCTATCGGCGGAATCGGGAAAGGCCACATCGCGCGTGAAATCGACGCCCTGGGAGGACTAATGGGCCGTGCCGCGGATGCGGCTGGCATCCAGTTCCGAATGCTCAACCGCCGTAAGGGACCGGCTGTGTGGGGTCCGCGTGCGCAGTGCGATCGGCAGGAATACGCTGCATCGATTCGCAGTCTGGTGGAAACGCCGGGCAACCTGTTTTTGCGAGCCGACCAGGTAATGGAGGTGGTGACGAAAGACAATCAGGTCATCGGCATACGGACGCAGTTGGGCAAAACGTTCGAGGCGCCGTGTGTGATTCTGACAAGTGGTACGTTCATGAACGGGGTTATCCACGTCGGCAGCAGACGATTCGGAGGTGGCCGAATGGGCGAACGCGCCTCCCGTGGTCTGACTGGCTGTCTGCAGGATCTCGGTTTCGAGAGCGGGCGGCTCAAGACAGGGACGCCACCCCGCATCGACGGCAGAACGCTTGATTACGACATGCTGGAAGAGCAGGCGGGAGACGTGGAGCCGAGTCCGTTTTCGTTCATGACGGATTTGCTTACGGAGGACCAGCTGAGCTGCTGGCTTACTTGGACGTCTCCTGCGGTGCACGACGCTCTCCGAGCAGGATTTGCGGAGAGCCCAATGTTTTCCGGGCGCATCAAGGGACCAGGTCCACGCTACTGCCCGTCGATCGAGGACAAGATAGACCGCTTCGCCGCGAAGGATCGGCACCAAATATTCCTCGAGCCGGAAGGTCGGCGCACGTCGGAAGTATACGTCAACGGGTTCTCAACCAGCTTGCCGGAGCACGTGCAGCAGGCTGCATTGCGGATGATTCCCGGGCTGGAGCACGTACACGTCCTCCGGCCGGGTTACGCTATCGAGTACGACTACTTTCCGCCGTATCAGCTGCGATATTCGCTGGAAACGAAGCGGGTTGAGGGCCTGTTTTTCGCGGGTCAGATCAACGGAACGACCGGGTATGAAGAGGCTGCGGCCCAGGGCCTGATGGCGGGGATCAATGCGGTGCAGCGACTGCATTCGCGTGATCCACTCATTCTCGCGCGTTCGGAAGCGTACATTGGTGTACTCATCGACGATCTGGTTGCGAAAGGCACAGACGAGCCCTACCGCATGTTCACGTCGCGTGCCGAACACCGCATTCTCCTGCGTCAGGACAATGCGGATCTGCGACTGACGGAGACGGGTCGCCGCTTGGGCCTCGTGTCGGATAAGCGGTACCAAAGGATGCGGCAGAAGCGTGATGCTATTGTGGCCACGAGGACGGCTGTGGAGAGCACGACTATCCGCCCGGAATCGGTCAACCCATATCTATCGTCGGCAGGCACGAGGACGATCAGCCGCCCGGAGCGCATTGCACGACTGGCGCTTAGACCCGAGGTAGATCTGCAGTCGCTGCTCGAGTGGACGGGGCTCCGGGACTCTCTGGTCGTTACATGCCCCGGCATGGAGCCGGTGGAGCGGCTCGTGGAGATCGATCTCAAATATGAAGGGTACGTCGAGCGGCAGGAGGAGATGGTACGGAAGATGGCGAGCCTGGAATCGCGACGCATACCTCGGGGGTTCGACTATGGTGCGCTAAAAAGCATCACGATGGAAGCCCGCGAGAAATTGGCCCGGATTCAGCCTGACACACTCGGTCAGGCATCCCGAATTAGCGGCGTAAGCCCTGCGGACGTGTCGGTGCTTATGGTTCTGCTCAAAAATTAGGGCGGAATGTTTCACGTGAAACATCGACGCACACGGGTCTGGGCAGTTTGCAGGCTGCCTCAACGCTGATCAACGAAGCGGTTGCGATTCGTACGGGTGTTTCACGTTAATCAGCGCATACGCCCTCACCCATCACAAAGGCGGTGGATTGTAGTTGTTGGGATGCGCCTTACGATACGTGCCTCCTGTGTCGGGAATGTTTCACGTGAAACATCGCAGCCCGCACCATGAGCAAATCCTTAGGGAGAGAGAGGACAAACGGTCGTAACGTTGCGGGTTGGTTACCGGCAGACGGGGCGGCTGCCGCACTATTGTAAGGGCAACACGCTTCGTGCGGCGTGCAACGACGCACCGTATGTTTCACGTGAAACATCGCTCGGTCCTGCCGCTAACAAAGGTAGGCGTACGAACGGAAGCTCTTCGCAATTGCCCGAACAGCGTTGGCTCCAATGTCGTGGAATCCCCTTCAGTCACTGTCGGACGATCAGCGCGCGCGCCTCGCGGCCTTCGAAAAGGAGCTGCTCTACCTCAACGCACGCCATAATCTCGTGTCGCACCAGAGCGTCCCGACGTTCTTTCAGCGCCACATCGTGCACTGCCTCGCGCTGTCGAGGAAGCGCTTCCTACCGGCATCGTCCGTAGTAGATTGGGGAACAGGTGGCGGACTGCCGGCAATTCCTCTGGCAATTGCGTTCCCGGAAATAGAGTTCTATCCGGTGGATTCCGCGCAAAAAAAAATCCACGCTGTGCGCACCTTGGTTCGTCGTCTGGGACTGCACAACCTTCATCCGTGGCACGGGCGTGCCGAGGTGTGGCCGGGCCAGGCACATTACTCGGTGTCACGGGCGACGACATCGCTTCGAACACTCTGGCAGTGGCACCGGAAAGCGCGACTTCAAACCCCACACACGTCGGACGGATCTACTTGGACACCGGGAGTCTTGAGCCTCAAAGGCGGCAATCTGACGTTGGAAATGGCGGAGCTTACCAGTACCTTCCCGACGGTTCAGACCCGCATTACGAGGCTGGATACGCTCCTAGGAACCGCATTTTTTGACGGCAAAGTATTGGTCGAACTATTCCAAGGTGACGGGCGCAACGGCAATCGCGGCCTCGGAGGCATACGATGAGTAAACACCAGCGCAGAAGGTGGAAAAAAACCGAACGGCTTTTTGCTCTCATTCTGCAGCTGCAGAGCAGGCGAACTATGAATACGTCCGAACTGGCGGAGTATTTCGGCGTCAGCCGGCGCACCATTTTCCGCGACATCCGCGCCCTTTCGGACTCGGGAGTGCCGATCAGCTACGCCGATCAGGCGGGCTACAAAATCCTCGAAGGGTACAGGCTCCCTCCGCTGATGCTCACCGGGAGGCAGGCTGCAACCGTCCTGGTCGGGACCGAATTAATGAAGCTGCATTCGGACACCGCTCTACGAAGGGAAGCAACCGACGTGGCACTCAAGATCCGGTCGGTGTTGCCGAACAACGTGCAGGAATACATCGACCGCCTCAACGAGCGGACGGTATTGGATCCATACTGGCTCCATGTGAATACCGGAGATGACGGACAGTTCTGGTTCAAACTCAACGATGCTGTAGCCGAGCGACGCTCGTGCATGATGGAGTACTATGTACGCAGCCGCAAAGAACTTACCAAGCGCAAGGTCGATCCGCTGGGCCTCGTTTATTACGAGGATCATTGGAACGTGATTGCCTTCGATCACCTTCGAGCTGACATCCGCAACTTCCAGCTCGACAACATACGTTCGCTCTACTCTCTCATGCAGCGCTTTACTCCACCGAAAGGATTCTCGGTGGAGCAATATCACAAAGACAAAGCACTGCATCCCCTACGAGAGCGTGTGAAGATCCGATTCGACAAGGCTGTGTATCGGAATGCACGGCGCTACATTCCTGCAAGAATCAACGACGAATACGAAAGCGGAGACAACGTGGAGGTCTCGTTTTACTTCGAGAACATGCCGTTTCTTGCCCGCACGATGCTACGGTACGGTAAGGACATGCAGATACTCGAACCTGAGTCTCTCCGCAGCCTCGTACACGACGAAGCACTTGTAGTGGCGGAATGTCACGCGGACGACCCTTCAGGCGGGCACTGAGTCCGCGGCAAGGTCTTCTAAGATGGTGTGGGCCGCCGCCGGATCGGGGACTTCCTGCACGACTGCGAAAACGGTACTTTTCTTTGTTTCTTTAAGTGCCCAGCGGCGATCGATCAGATTCAGCCGCTCGATAAGTGGCCAGAGGACATGCTCCGAAAAGTGCGGGTCTTTTTCCGGTGGCGGCATGTGCAGAAACAGGCGCTTCCTGCGAATCTGTACACGCACGAGGCGAAGCGCTTGGGCCAGCAATTTGATTTTGGCTCCCTCGAACAGGTTTTCGGCGGCTGCCGGCAGTGGTCCAAAACGATCGACGATCTCCGAGCGCAGCTCATGTACCGCTTCGCGTGACACAGCGTCACTCAGCCGCCGATACAGGCTGAGGCGCTCCAGATTGTTGGTCACATACGAGTCTGGAAGTCGCGCCTCGTCAGCGATTTCGACCGTTACTTCAGACGCAGCGGGCGGGGGAGCGTCACGAAACACGTCGCTGGACAGTTCGTGTCTCAGCTCCTGGACGGCTTCGTCCAAGAGGCTGAGATAGGTATCGTAGCCTACCTCGGCGATGAAGCCGCTCTGCTCCCCGCCCAGTATGTTGCCCGCGCCCCGGATATCGAGGTCACGCATGGCGATTTGGAAACCGCTTCCCAGATCGCTGAACTCTTCGACGGCCTGCAGCCGCCGCCGGGCATCGCGTGTGAGTGCTTGGATTGACGGGACGAGCAGATAGCAGAACGCCTTGCGGTCACTTCGGCCTACACGCCCGCGTAGCTGATGCAGTTCAGCAAGTCCGAAGCGGTGGGCGTTATGGACGACGATGGTGTTCGCGTTCGGAATGTCGAGACCGTTTTCGATGATCGTTGTGGAAACCAGAACGTCAAATCTCCGGGCAATGAATTCGGTCATGATCCGCTCCAGCTGCGCAGGCTTCATCTGCCCGTGAGCCGTCTGCATACGGACGCCCGGAACCGACGAGCGCAGCCCGAGGGCAAAATCCTCGATTGTCTGGACGCGGTTGTGAATGCAGAAAACCTGCCCGCCGCGGGCGGTTTCGTAGAGTATTGCGTCCCGGATCAGATTCCGGTCGAAGGAATGGATCTCGGTAACGATACGTTGCCTGTTTGGCGGTGCCGTACCGATGATCGTCAGATCGCGTGCTCCCATCAGCGAAAACTGGAGCGTTCGCGGGATGGGCGTGGCGGTCAGCGTGAGTGTGTCCACGTTGACCCGAAGCTGACGCAGGCGCTCTTTGACACTCACGCCGAAGCGCTGCTCTTCGTCTATCACGAGGAGCCCCAAGTCCTTGAAGGCCACGTCCTTCGAAACGAGTCGGTGGGTCCCGACGACGATGTCCACCGTCCCGCGCCGGAGGCCCTCAAGGGTCTTTTTCTGCTGAGCAGCGGAGCGGAATCTCGACAGCATGTCCACCCGCACGGGAAACCGGTCCAAGCGCTTCTGAAAGGTCTGTAGATGCTGAAGAGCGAGGACCGTAGTGGGGACGAGGACGGCAACCTGTCTTCCTTCCTGTACTGCCTTGAATGCAGCGCGAATGGCCACCTCCGTTTTGCCGAAGCCGACATCCCCACAGACGAGGCGGTCCATCGGAGCATTGTCTTCCATGTCGCGCTTAACAGCCTCGGAGGCCGAGGCCTGGTCAGGGGTGTCCTCGAAGGCGAACGAGGCTTCCATTTCGCGCTGCCATACGGTGTCTGGTCCGAAGGCATGCCCCTTCGAGGCCTTTCGCCGGGCATACAGTACAATGAGATCGCGTGCAATGTCCTTGACACGTTTCTTGGCGCGCGATCGTGCACGTTCCCACTGGCCGGAGCCCAGCTTTGTCAGGCGCGGCGTGTGACCCTCCTTGCCGGTGTACTTGTGCAGTTTGTGCAGCGCATTCACGTTAACGTACAGCACGTCGTCACCCGCATAGTTGACTCGGATGGCATCCTGCTTCTGATCGCGGACAGTGATCTTGCGAAATCCCGCGAAACGACCTACCCCGTAATCGACGTGAACCACAAAATCGCCCGGCTTCAGACTGCGGAGCTCCTGCAATCGCATGCCGCCTCCACGGTGGCGCTTGCGTGGCGAAGGCCGGTAGAACCGGTCAAATATCTCGTGATCGGTGTAAATGGCGATACCCGCTTGCGGAAGTTCGAAGCCTGCATGCAGCGACTCCACGACAAGTCGAACACTCAACGCGTTAAGTTCCTCTTCAAGCAGGTCGGCGAGCCGGTCCTTCTGCGATACGCTGTCGCATAAGATGACCGTGTCGTGGCCCGCGATGGCATTGGCTGCGATTCTCTTGCGCAGAAGGTCCAGATGCTG
>JAAXGO010000146.1 GCA_012267425.1 Rhodothermales bacterium | reverse complement strand
ACTCGTTCTATGTACATGGGTATAGTAATAATAAATATAATCAAGCATATCAAATGAATAATGCATAAAATACATGGGTATATAAATCCGTCCATAAATCTCCTTAACGCCCTTGTTCTCAAGGTCTTACAGCGTCAAAATGGCCTGAATTCCGCTTGAACTTCAGTCTAGAGGCGACCAGGCTGACACCCAAAGTGGCGGGCGATTCGGCGAATATGCAGGAGTGGTATCGCCCAAAGCACGGTGGCTACATGTAGAGTTGGGTCAAGAATATCAAGAGAGCGAGAAAAAGCAAAAGGCCATCCGCCAGTCTAATCCGCTGATTGCGAAACATGGGCAGAAGGCAAAATGTGAGAGCGACAGTGAATGGGATCGTAAATGTTGCTGTTTGCGGGTCAATCTGGAGCGGGCTCAAGAAACCACAGATAGCCATGATGAGAAAAACGTCAAAAACGTTGGATTGTACGATGTGGCCGATGAGGAGTTTGTGTCGGCCCTGACGTGCGACCTTGAGAGCAACGACTATGTCGGGAACGGACGTGCCGATGGCAATGACAGAGGCGGCCAGCACCGTGGATCCGATCCCGGTTTCTTCGGCCAGGAAAATGACGGACTTTACGAGGATGGAACCCGCAAAGAACACGACCACGAGACTCAATACCAAGCAAAAGAACAATCCCAGTATAGGCCACTGCTGCATGAGCTTTTCGTCGTGATCATCGCGGTCGGACCGAGTTGCCATACTTATCCAGTCGCGAACTAACACGAACTCGACGACGATGATACCTGCAAGGCCGCAAAGGAAAAGGGGCAAGCTCGCCGGGCTATCGAACGGAGAGCCGTACTGGAGCCCCGCACCCAGGATGACTGCGAACGCTATGAGCAACAGCGCCAAGGCACGGGCCGCGGAAAGAACGTGCCCGTTTTTTCTGCCAGGCGGCAAGCTCGCCGATTCCTGTGCTACCGCCGTTACTGATTCTGCGCCGTCTTGTACTGCTCCGGTTGCTGCTAAGCTGCCGCTTTTTCTCTTCCTCAGTTCATTGACAAAGAATGCCAAGTATCCGAGGAAGAACCAGAAGGCATCCAATCGGGAAAACTCCCCATCCATGCACACGAAAAAGGAAAAAATCACCGAGAAGACGGCGAACACGATCGGCGTATCCAGTATCGCACCATTTTGTCCGCTGTGTGGCACGACATCAATCGCACCTCCACGCGAGGGATTTTTCCAGGTGAACGGCAACGTCCTTCTTCCGTGGGGGACGAAAAAATACAGTCCGACCGCGGCTAACCCGAGCCCTGCACCGATATTCGCGATGACCGTACCAAAGATTGTCGGGGCCACCAGAACACTTTCGCGCTGGAAAATGGCGGCAAGTGACGTGATCAGCTCAGGCAGCGACGTACCGATGCCTACGATGAGGCTGCCGGTCAGATAATCTCCGAGGTGAAACTTCCGTCCAAGGCCGGACGCCGCTTGGATGAGAAAGTCCGCCGCCCTGGAAATCACGTAAATCGCGGCGAGCAGAAAGCCCAAATATGCGACGAGGGCCATAGCCGGCTCACCGGAATTGGTTGGCGTACAGGTTGGCACACGTTGGGTGAATATCCACGAACCGCCGCCCCGGCCGTTTTAGCGCCCAGTCAAGCGCCACCAAGGATCTTTGTTCCCCATTCTGTGATGCGTCCTCACGAGCGCAGAACCGCCTTTACGTACTCTCTGCGCATGAGCGCGATGCCGTCGACGGAGATGCCTTTCGGACAGACGGCTTCGCACTCCGCGTGATTGGAGCAGTCCCCGAACCCTTCTGAGGCCATTTGATTAACCATGTCCACCACACGTCGGGACGCTTCCGGCGCGCCCTGCGGCAGCAGGGCAAGATGTGCGATTTTTGCAGCCGTAAACAGTGATGCGGATGCGTTCGGGCAGGCTGCCACGCATGCGCCGCATCCGATGCATGCGGCATAGTCCATAGCCTCGTCTGCGTCGGCCTTGCGGACAGGAATGGTATTGGCGTCCGGAGCGCCGCCCGTCGTTGTCGAAACGTAGCCACCCGCCTCGATAATGCGATCAAACGCGCTGCGGTCCACGACGAGATCCTTGACGATGGGAAACGCATCCGCCCTCCACGGTTCGACAATGATTGTGTCGCCGTCGCTGAAGCTGCGCATGTGGAGTTGGCAGACGGCGGTCCGTTGCATTGGACCGTGAGCGGTACCTGCCACCATGATGCCGCAGGAACCGCAGATACCCTCACGGCAGTCATTGTCGAATTCGATGGGCACTTCACCCTTGCGAATGAGCTGTTCGTTGAGCACGTCAAGAAGCTCCAAAAACGACATATGGTCGTTGGCATCCGGTACGACGTAGTCCACGAGCTTGCCTTTGGCCCCAGGACCGGGCTGCCGCCAGACACGGAGGTATATCGTCATACCGCTTGCCAAAATTCCATTTCGGACTGCTTATCGATAACTGCGTGTTGACGGATGCACGTACTCAAAATCGAGCAGTTCGCGATGGAGATTCGGGGTACCATGATCGCCCGTGTACTCCCAAGCGGCCACCTCGGCAAATTCGTCGTCGCGTCGCAGGGCTTCGCCATCGGCTGTCTGGTATTCTTCCCGAAAATGGCCGCCACAGGACTCGTCACGTCGAAGGGCGTCGCGCGCCATGAGCTCTCCCAATTCCAGAAAGTCGGCCACGCGCGAGGCAAATTCGAGGTTCTTGTTGTAGGTCCCGTTTTCACCAGGTACCATTACACGCTCCCAAAATTCCTCTCGGAGCGCGGAGATTTCGGCACACGCCTGCTGAAGTCCCGCACGATTGCGCGCCATGCCGACGTAATTCCACATGGTCCGTCCGAGCTGCCGGTGGAAATCGGTCACCGTCCGGTCTCCCCTGACAGACAGCAGGCGTCGGATACGCTCCCGGGAGTCATTTTCTACAGCCTGAAACGCGTCGTGGTCGATCGTTACGTCGCCGTTGAAGTTGGTTGATGCGATGTAGCTGCCGAGCGTGTACGGGATGACGAAATACCCGTCGGCCAAGCCCTGCATGAGTGCACTCGCTCCGAGACGGTTGGATCCGTGGTCGGAAAAATTGGCTTCACCCAGCACGAAGAGCCCCGGCACGGTAGACTGCAGCTCGTAGTCCACCCAGAGGCCGCCCATCGTGTAGTGGACGGCGGGGTATATGCGCATCGGGACCTCGTACGGGTTGTCGCCGGTGATGCGTTCGTACATTTCGAACAAATTTCCATAGCGCTCGGATACAGCCTGATGCCCGAGGCGCTTGACGGCATCGGCAAAATCCAGGTACACGGCCAGGCGTGTATGGCCGACACCGCGACCTTCATCACATTCCTTCTTTGCGGCCCGGGAAGCGACGTCTCTGGGGACGAGATTGCCGAAACTCGGATAGCGCCTCTCGAGATAGTAATCGCGGTCTTCCTCAGGGATCTGCTCCGGTGCACGGACGTCACCCGCGTCTTTCGGAACCCACACGCGCCCGTCATTACGGAGACTCTCACTCATCAGTGTGAGCTTCGACTGGTAGTCTCCGGACACTGGTATGCACGTCGGATGGATCTGCGTGTAGCAGGGGTTTGCAAAAAATGCCCCGCGCCGGTAGCAGCGCCATGCTGCAGTTACGTTCGAATTCTTGGCATTCGTCGACAGATAGTAGACGTTGCCGTATCCGCCTGTACACAAGAGTACGGCATCGCCTAGATAGCGTTCTATGCGGCCTGTGGTGAGCTCCCGAACGATGATGCCGCGCGCGCGATCGTTAATCGTAACGAGGTCCAGCATCTCTCGCCGGGGGAACATCTTGATTGTCCCACGGGCGATCTGGTGGCTCATGGCTTGGTAGGCACCGAGCAAAAGTTGCTGACCGGTCTGCCCACGGGCATAGAACGTTCGTGATACCTGCGCTCCGCCGAAAGACCTGTTGTCAAGAAAGCCTCCATACTCACGAGCGAACGGAACGCCCTGCGCAACCGCCTGATCGATGATGTTGTTCGATACCTGCGCCAGCCGGTATACGTTTGCTTCCCGGGAGCGATAGTCCCCTCCCTTGATTGTGTCGTAGAAGAGGCGCCAGACAGTATCGCCGTCGTTCGGATAGTTCTTTGCGGCGTTTATTCCACCCTGCGCGGCGATGGAATGTGCGCGTCTGGCGGAATCCTGAATACAAAAACTCTTGACATTGTAGCCCAGTCCGGCGAGCGTGGCCGCTGCAGAGCCGCCCGCAAGGCCAGTGCCCACGACCAGAATCGTGTGTTTCCGCTTGTTTGCCGGGCTGACGAGCCCCACGGAATCCTTGTATGAATCCCATTTGTCCTGCAGCCTGCCCGCAGGCACCTTGGCATCGAGTTGTGCCGACGACGTGCGTTCCATCGTGTTGTCAGGGACTGAAGTATATGTATAGCGGGACCCCAATGAAACCGGCCGCAACGGCCACCGCGAGGATGGCTCCGAGGGTGTACACGAGCGGAGTGAGTCGGGGATTCATAAGTCCAAGGGACTGTAATGCGCTCCAGAATCCGTGTCGCATGTGGAAGCCGAGGAGGACCATTACGCCAACGTAACCGAAGGCATAGAGTGGCTCGGCGAACTTCTCTGTCATCAACCTCTTGAGGTCGCGAACCTGCCGCCCGTCAATCTCTACGACATACCCTTCGGACACTCCGGGTCCGAACTTGAATGACTTGAGGTGATTGACCAGAAATACGAGAAGAACGATCCCGGTAAAGATCATCGTCTTCGAACTCGTCGACAGTCGGCTAGGCCTCCCGGCACTCCTGTACTTCGAATACGCCACCTGGCGTGCACGCCGCTTGCGTAAATAAATGCTGACACCGATTACGGCGTGGATGACGATAAACGCGGCAAGCCCGATTTCCGCGACGTACAGCAGTGGGCCGAAGTCCGCGAGTGCCTGCGCATAGAGGTTATAGGCGTTTTCGTCTGCGCTCAGATAGGACAGGTTGCCCATCATGTGGACGATGACGAAGAGCACAAGCGCAAGCCCCGTCACGCCCGTCAGCACCTTTCTGCCAACCGGACTGCCGAGAGCCGACAGAAGCGCTTTGCCGCGGTTGTTCATGGAGTCAGGCCATTGCGTCGAGGCCGAGGTTGCAAACTAAGAAGTCTGTATCGTCTACAGTTGGTTTGTACATCGATTAAGCAATCAGTCCCGACCGCGTGGTGATCGGAGGGACCCGCAGATTGTGCGGCCCTATGTAGGACGCACGCGGACGGATGAGTCGATTGTTGGTCCACTGTTCTAGAAGGTGGGCCGTCCATCCTGTAATCCGGCTCATGACGAAAAGAGGCGTGTAGAGATCCGGGTCAATTCCGAGAAGATAATAGACCGGAGCACTGTAGAAGTCGACGTTGGGGGCGATGCCCTTCTCGCTTGCCATTGTCTTGACTAAGTGGTCACAGTATGTTGCCCAGGTGTGGTTGTCATGTTCTTCGCCGAGCGCCTCCAACATGGAGCGCAGGACTTTGGCACGTGGATCGATCGTACGGTAGACGCGGTGCCCGAACCCCATGATACGTTCTCCCGCAGCGAGCCGTTTGCGTACGTATTCAGATGGATCGTCCCTGGATCGGTCGATCTCGAGAAGCATCTGCATGACCTTGATGTTGGCCCCTCCGTGCAGCGGCCCCTTGAGGGCACCGATTGCCCCGGTAATTGCCGAATAGATATCCGCAAGCGTTGCCCCGATGACGCGCGCGGTAAACGTAGACGCGTTAAGGCCGTGCTCTGTGTGGAGAACTAGGGCGGCGTCGAGTGCTTGCTTGGCGCTCGGTCCAGGCTCCTTTCCGGTGAGCATGTACAGGAAGTTCTCTGCCGTCGAACCCGCGTTCGAGGGAGCGATCGGTTCCTTGCCTTTGCGGATTCTGTCGAAGGCAGCAATTACGGTCGGAATGCGTGCGGTAAGCCGTATGGCTTTCCGGTAATTCGCTTCACGGCTCATGTCGTCCGCTTCCGCATCGAAGTGCGCCAGTGCCGACACCGACGTTCTCACTGCGGCCATCGGGCTTGCGTCTTCCGGAGTGAGTCGGAGGACGTCCAGCACCATCGGAGAAAGCGTGCGCTCGGCGCGCAGATACTCGCACAGTTCCCTCAGTTCCCTCCGTCCGGGTAGCGCGCCATGCCAGAGCAGATACGCAACCTCTTCGAATGACGTCTCTCGAGCGAGGTCGTCGATCGCATAGCCACGAATAACAAGTTCGCCCCGGGTTCCGTCGACGGATGCAATGGACGACTCGAGCGCCACGACGTCTGCAAGGCCAAGCGAGCGTTTAGGGGACGGGCCGTTCGAAGTCGCGTGCATGTTCGTGGCCAATAACCGGAGACCGATAGTACGCCATTGGCCGGTGGCGGTGCCCAGCAGCATTCATTTATCGGAAACCGATGTGGTTCCGATCCGTTAAGGTGTTGTCTTCGAGACGACTTGCCTATTACAGGATTTACCCTCTGTCATACTCGGCGGCATGAGCACGAGAGAGCACAAGACTACTGGCTGGTTCCGTTTGCGGCACACAGGGCTTAACGACCGCTCTTTCCAGATTATACCCCTCTTACTGGCCCGATCATCGTTGTTCAGGGCATTTCCCCTCTTTTTACACGACTGTTGTGCACTCCTGTCGGAAGCGTTCGCTACCGACACTCAAAGAACGGCTGCTTGTCAGCCGACCGTGTTGTTTTCGCCCCACGGTCACGTAGTGTCAGGCACCATTGTTCCGCCGGGTAGAAGCCAAGTATTCACTGTGGCCCTCGGCCGCGCCTGGCCATCGGGAGTGTGCGCGCATCCGTTTTTTTCATGGCAAAGGAAATCATCGTTAACACAAGAAAGAACCAAACCCGCATCGCCATTCTCGACAATGGGGAGCTTGCGGAGCTGCACTTTGAGAATGCCAAGAACACCCGTACGTTGGGAGACATATACCTGGGCCGCATTCGGCAGATCATGCCGAGCATCCGGGCAGCGTTCGTAGACATCGGACGGGAGCAGGACGCTTTCCTGCACTTTTCTGACCTCGAAGAAAACCTGGACGCGATGCTCGCCTATGTCGACGAGCAGACACCGAAGGTCGAGGTTTTCTATCCTGAATGGGTGCGCCGCAGCGGCGGGCTGCAAAATGGCGAGAACGCTAAGCGGGGCTCGTCGCGACGCAAGCGGGGCTCCCCGGGATGGCTTAAACGCGATGCACGGATCCTTGTACGCATCGTCAAGGAGCCGATCGGCAACAAGGGCAGCAGGGTATCAACGGGGATTTCTCTTGCGGGCAGATTCCTGGTTCTCGTTCCACTTGCCGACTATGTGGCGGTGTCCAAGAAGGTCGATTCCTGGAAGGAGAGAAATAGCCTCCGCAAGACAGGCAAAGCCATCGTACCTGATGGATTTGGTCTGATCGTACGGACGGTTGCTGAAGGCAAGAAGCAGGAAGCCCTCGAAACGGACATACGCCTACTGCTCGAGCGATGGTCCCGTATCGAGGCGAAACTAGCAGGCCGTCCGCCAGGGCCGCTGATGCTACACGAAGATGTCAGCATGGCGTCCTCTATCATACGTGACCTGTTCTCCGACGAATACGATCGTATTCTTGTCGACGGGCGGCGTATGCACCGCAGCATCCGCAACTACGTCCAGGCCGTGGCTCCGCACATGGTGCCACGTGTCAAGTTCCATTCGGGAAAGGAGTCTATCTTCGCCAAAACCGGCTTAGAGAACGAGATTGATGAAGTCTTTGACAGTCGGGTCAGCCTGCCCTCGGGCGGTTACCTGATCATAGAGCACACGGAGGCGATGCATGTCATCGACGTAAATTCCGGAAGCAGCGGGAAGGGCATGAAGAAGGAGGAGAGTTCGCTGAAGGTCAACCTGGAAGCCGCTCATGCAATCGCCCGTCAAATTCGCCTCCGCGATCTTGGCGGG
>JAAXGO010000145.1 GCA_012267425.1 Rhodothermales bacterium | reverse complement strand
GGAACCTTTCTCAGTTCCAATTCCCACCGTCCGTGGTGGGTACTCTGGCTTTTTGCCGGCGGCATCATAACGGTGGTCCTCGTGTATGGGTGGGTGGCACATAGTGGGGATGTTTCTTATGGCAGGCTGGAGGCGATCCCGGTGCCGGACCACTTTAGCTGGGTTTACTGTGTCCCTCCCTTCGTCTTGCTCTTGCTGACCCGCTGGGGTGTCCCGGTCAGCACCACCTTCCTGACCCTGACGATCTTCGCGCCGAAGGCGCTGGAGAGTATGTTGCTCAAGTCGTTGCTGGGGTATGCGACAGCCTTCGTGGTCGCCATCGTCGTGTACAAGTTGGTCACCCGGAGCCTCGAGTCTCGTTTCAACCGGACGGAGGGGCTAATGAGTCCTTGGTGGGTTGTGGCCCAGTGGTGTTCGACCGGTTTCCTCTGGAGCCAGTGGCTGATACAGGACTTGGCCAATATCTACGTTTTCCTGCCGCGAGACCCGGTCAGTCGGACGCCAGACCTAGCTGTTGGATGGTTCATGGTCAGCATTGCCGTTATACTGGGCTTGCTCGCCTTCATCTTTTACAACCACGGTGGTGCTATCCAGAAGGTAGTGCTGACGAAGACGAACACTACCGACATCCGCTCGGCGACGTTTGTGGACCTGATCTACGGGATCGTGCTGTTTGTGTTCAAGGAGCTCAGCCACATTCCGATGAGCACGACTTGGGTATTCGTCGGTCTGTTAGCTGGACGCGAGATCGCCATCGCTTGGAACGAGAAGCACCGCAGCCGTCAGGAAGTGTCCCGGCTGGTGCTTTCCGATTTGGCGAAGATTCTCGTCGGCCTCGTCGTCAGCGTCGCCCTCGCCTTGCTGTTGCCCAAGCTGATGTAGCCTTCCTGCAACCCGTCACTTACTAGTGTTGCGGATTTAGCTGCTTTTATGACTGTGACGGGTACGACGCGCCACAGGCAGGTCGCGGCAAAACCGGCGTCGGTCAGCGCGGCGAGTTCGTCTTCCACTGGAAAGTAAGTGTCTTCGTCGGACCATTCCGCGAAATGGCTATAGGCGCGCTCTTCGGCGATGCCGCAGGAGACGAGGTGGGCCGCCCAAGTCTCGTATTCGGCTTGGCGAGTGGATGGGTCGGCGGGCATGGTTGCATCCGCGTTGACGAATACGCCGCCTGGGGGCAACGCGGCGTGAATCGCGCAGAAGATCGTCTTTTTTTGGGCTAGGGTGGGAACGTGGTGCAGTGCGAGGGAGGCGACTACGGCGTCGCAGGCGGGTAGCGGGCCTTGGAACGCTCGCACGGTGTACTGCACTCGTGCAGCAAAGGGTGCGAGCCGCTCGCGGGCTTGGTCGAGCATCTCGGCGTCGGCGTCGATCAGCTCGACCGTGGCTCCCTCGCATCGCTGCAATACGGCTTGTGCCAACGCGCCCGTGCCGGCGCCGAGGTCGATTACTTTTTTGGGCTTGGTTGCGGCAACAGCATCTGCGGCTCGCGCCAGCATTTCCTCGTACGCGGGAATGAAGGCACGGATGGTCTTATCGTACGCCTCGATTTCAAGGCGCAGATGGCGTCGGACGGAGTGGCTCATTGTCTTTTGTGCGGATTTTTTTCGTGATTTCCTAAAACTGGAATTCCTCTGTCCTTATCTTCCAGAGGCTAGAGGGAGGACGTAAACTCGTCAAGGAAAATCAAAACATTACATGGTGCTGCTATGAATCGTACTGAACCTGAAACTCCCGCTAAGCCCCCGAAGCGACTTGGACGGCGAATCTGGGGTGTCTTTCGGGTTGTCTGGATCTCCGCTGGTATTGCATTCACACTTTGGCTATACGATTCATTCCGCGCAAGAGGCATCGACGAGAAAACACTCCAAAGCAATGCCCAAATTACCGTCGCCGATACTGACGAGGTGATTGTTTTTACACCTACGGAGCCGAAAGGTCCGATGGCTTACTGTTTTTTCACGGTGCTGTCGTCGAGCCTAGCGCATACGCACCCCTCATCCGTGCTGTTGCGGAAAACGGCTTCATTGCGGTAATCGTGAAGCTACCCTATCGCTTTGCTCCGTTCAAATCCCACAGGCGCGAGGCAATTAGCCGCGCACAACAGATCGTTGCTCAAACTGAAGCCGTGGATAAGTGGGTTGTCGCTGGACATTCCAAAGGCGGCGGAGTAGCGGCCGAACTTGTCCACACTGATCGATCATTGGCAAGCGCACTCATTTTGATCGGTACTTCGCTCCCGAAGGACTTCGATCTATCCAACATTGTGATTCCAGTAAAGAAGGTATTCGCTAGCAATGACGGTATTGCAACGGTGGAAAGGATCGAATCGACGAAGCGGAATCTTCCAGAACACACGCAATGGATCGAAATCGTCGTCGGCAATCACTCGCAGTTCGGTTACTACGGACATCAGTTCCTCGATGGTCATGCGACAATCGATCGCACCGAACAACAGCGCCGTACACTCGAAGAAGTACTCGCAACGCTTGAATCTCTTCAAGTAAGTAAGCGGTAAGCGTCGAATTGATTTCGCCGAGCGATTTGTTATCATTATGGTATATATGATAACATGGAGCTAGTCGAATGGTTCGCACACAGATTCAGTTGACCGACGAACAAGCGCGGCACGTCAAGCGGATCGCTGCCGAGCAGCAGGTTTCGATGGCGACGGTGATTCGCCAAGGGGTCGATCTCCTGCTACGGTCGGCGGAAACAGCCGTAACCGACGACGAGCGCATTGAACGCGCGGTCTCGGTGGCCGGACAATTCCGATCCGGCGGCGGCGATGGAGCCGCGCAACATGATCTCCACTTGCAGGAGGCCTACCGCAGGTGAGCGTCTTCGTCGATACCTCCGCGCTGTACACAGTTCTAGACGCTGACGACGATGAGCATTCGCGGGCCGTTGCTGAATGGCATCGCCTCGTGCGCGGCGCGTTCCCTCTCGTGACGACCAGCTATGTCCTCGTGGAGACGACGGCCCTCGTCCAGCACCGACTTGGGATGGATGCCGCTCGCGCGCTCGATCAGGACATTCGACCCGTCTTGAGAATTGAGTGGATTGACGAGGATTTGCATACCACCGGGATGGCCTCCATGCTCGCCGCCGGTCGCAGACGCCTGAGCCTCGTTGACTGCGTCAGCTTTGCCTTCATGTCTCGTGCAGGTCTGCGAGAAGTGTTTGCCTTCGATGAGCATTTCGCTGAACGGGGATTCTCGTGCATCCCATCAGACGCTTCGACGACGACCGAGGCTCTCGGTCCGCAGCAGGACGGTGAGTCTGGAGCCGCGAACTAGTACCTCGCGGCCATGACAAGCCGGATCGAGAGCCTAGACTCACAGAGATTCCCAGGTTTCTGGGTGCGCGTCGCCAGTGCGGTGGTCGATTCATTGGGATTTGCCTTCGTAACCAGCGCACTCCTTCTGCTGTTCCTGCATTTCAGCGAAAGTTTGAGTACAGAAGCGCTGCTACAGCTTTTCCTGTTTGTATGGTTTCCAGGGAGCTTAGTCGCCAACGTCTCCTTGCTGGCGTTTCTGAATGCTCGCGGACGCCAGTCTCTGGGCAAGCGCCTGTTCGGTTTGGTGGTCGTGGGCCAGCGGTTCCAGCCTGTCTCCTTTCGCCGCAGCCTGCTCCGTGCTGTTATCGACTGCTCGCGATTGGACTGTCTTTGCTGCTGATTCCGTTTACACAGGGAAAGAGAGGTCTCCACGACCTGAGTAGTGGAACGTACGTCATTCGCATCAGACCGCCGTTGTGACGCGAGCTGCTCATCGCTGTGACGGCCTTGATCTGCACGGTCGGGGTCGAGAGCGTCGCTGTCGAGAAACTGCAACACCACATCAAGAAGTACCTACAGAGTTTCTATCTTCCGTCAATCTCTATGGAGCCGACCCTACTACGAGGCGACTACATCACAGCCGACACGCGGTGGGCTCGCACTTCTGAGCCGCGCAGAGGAGACATCGTCATTTATGAGTCGCCGCAGGAAGAGGGACGACTGGTCATAAAGCGGATCATGGGCCTACCCGGAGAGCGCATATCGCTGCGCCACAGCGTACTCTATATAAATGGTGCGCCATTGCGCGACGATCTAGGTGTCTATCGAGGGCCTCGACATCACTCGATGAGTATCGAGCCGTTGGAAATCCCGCAGGGCCACTACTTCGTCCTAGGCGACAATCGTGACAAGAGCTTTGACAGCCGTACCCATGGACCGATACCGCACTCAGTCCTGCACGCCAAGGTGGGGATTGTGTACTTGTCGGTCGGCGATGGATATTCCATCCGCTGGAATCGCCTTGGGCGCTTGGTCCGCTAAATCGACGTATAGGAAACGGGATGACAAACGGGCCCCGGTCGATGACGACCTAGGGCCCGTTCTCTTTGAAGGCTTGGCTTGAAGCCGAGCGATCCGATTGATCAGGGAGAGTCGTCCGTGGTGGAACCGGCGGCTCTCTTGATGTCGCCCCAACTCTTATCTTCGACGACGCCCAGAGGCTGGGAGCCGATCTTTGCGGCGGAGGCGGAAAGCGAATCGAAGTTCACTACAATAGAATCTGGATCTGAATCGGAGCTTACTGCTTCACTGCTTTCAGGGCCGTGGACCGTCACTAATAGGACACCGTCTTCGTCTCCGAGAGCTTGGAGGATTTGATCGGGGGTCGTCGCGTTGACGTTGAGGGTGACAACCTGATCGCCATTCTCATCTACGGTTTCCGTAATATCAACAAACTCGTCGAACGCCTGCTGTTGGCTATCGGACAGGGATTCGTCGTTGAAGGTCACCACGATTTGCAGCAGGCTGCTGGCAATGTCGGCG
>JAAXGO010000144.1 GCA_012267425.1 Rhodothermales bacterium | reverse complement strand
GCCTGGCTCAGGCCTGTCCACGATGGCGGAGCTGAGCGAAAAAATACCGAGCGCGCCTTCCATCTCGCTCTTCTTGTAGGCGTCCACGAGCGTGCTACGTACGTTTTGCATCAAAGACGTCACGCCGTACGGCAAAATGTTGCAGATGCCATCCAGGATGCGGACGCGCACCTGTGCCGCTTCGTCGTTACGGACACCGGATTGTCGCACAAAGCCGTACTGGTCACTGGTCAGCCATTCGTAAGAGAAGGTGAGGCCCAGGTCTCGATTGGTTTCTTCGAAGAGCACGCGCTCACCGAGAATACCCTTTAGCAGAGAGCGCTGCGTGTCGTAGAGGCCCTCGTATCGGTCGGCAAACGGCTCCCAAAGCCACGTCTCGCTTCCCTTACTGGCCAGGATGAGTGTCTTAGGACCCGTAAGACCGACGTAGTCTTGGATCTTATCGTCGGTGTAATACGGAAAGAGGGCGTGCTCCTGATCCTTCCGCCCGGCGGTCAGCGATCCGTTACTCGACAGAAAAAGCCAGTGGTCAGAATCGCTTACCAGCGTCATGAAGAACGGATGCATCCGCTCGACGCCGCGGATTCGGTAATACTCTTTGCCGCATCGCGTGACGAAATCCCCCGACGGCGTGCCCGAAGACGTGCGCAGGGCGGTACTTCCGACCCGGATCATGTCATTCGGTGACGAGCAGCGGAATGTTTGCATGGCCAGCGCCTCCCTGCCCGTCGAATACGTACACGAAGAGCCGATACGGGCCTGGCGTTTTTGGAGCCGCCAGGATCACGTTTGCCTCATTTTCTGTGTCGAAGCGATCCGGGAGTGTCAGCGGCTTTATTTCATCGTCACCGCCATGGCCGAGGTCTACGCTTTCGGGCATGATTTCCCACTTGTATGCCAGTGAATCACCGTCTGCGTCAACTGCAGACACCGATGCTCCGTACGTGTTTCCCAGGTGGATCTCAATCGAGTCCATTGCCGTCTTCCCGTCAAGATGCATCGATACGATTTGCGGGGAGTGATTCGCCGGCTCTTCGCCGTTCCATACAGTCTGCATCACGTCAACGGCCTCGGTTTTTTCGCCTGACTCGAGAAACAGGCCGTACCACGTCGGTGTCCTTTCCTGTTTCTGGCCCCAGAGAAAGACGTATGACCCCAGACACTGTACGGTATCCGCGGCGATGACCTTCTCGTAGCGCTCACGGTAGAATTCAGCCTTAACGGTACTCGTGTTTTCAATGGGGGCATTCCATGGCGTAGAGAGCACCTCCCAGTGGCCCGTCGCCCCCCATTCCGTGACGATGTATGGGCCGTCCCAACCGGCTTCATCGAGATACCGGGGGAGATTCACAATGTCTGCGTAGGACTGTATTGCTATCAGGTCCAGATCCGGTGCACGCTGTCTGATGTCGTTGGCAAGCGCCGGGTTCAGTCCGGCGAGCATCGTGGTGGTCGGATGATGTGGATCCAACTCATGGATCATTATCGAGATGTCATTGATCGCATCCCAGACGCGTGGATTCGTTGATCCAAGATTGAGCTCGTTGCCGATGCCCCACATGAGCAGGGCCGGATGGTCTTTGTACATGAGGACTTCCTGTCGCACGCGTTCGAGCTGCTCCGCAACGGCAACAGGATCGTCGTAGTCAAACCCGAAATACCCGCGACCGGAGCCTTCTCGCTCGCGGGCGATTTCGAGGCCCATCGTGACGGTTAAGCCGTTCTTGTGTGCGCGGTCGAGAATTTCCTGTCCGGTGTCGCGACCATTGTCGGTGCGCCACGTGCGGAGGGAGTTGGCGCCGTGTTCCGCCAGGCGGTCTATGTCACCGAATTCCAGGCCGGCTCCGTGAATGTAGTATGGCTGGCCGCCACGAAACAGCTGCCATTGGCCGTCGATCTGCCGGACTTCTACGTGTACAGGGCGTGGCCGGCAGCTGGATAATACCAGGAGCGCACCTACGGAGAATGCGAAGAGGTAACGGGCCATCATTTGGGGAGTTGTGACCATGACTACTTACTCGTTTCTAACCAGGATCCGTTCGAGTTCCTCGAGCGACTTGCCTTTGGTTTCAGGCAGAACGGAGATGACGAACACAAGCCCGAGTGCGGCGAAGACGCCGTACAAAAGGAAGGTCAGGGGACTTCCCAAATTGGCCAGCTCCCACGGAAATACGAGCTGCACGAGAAAGCTGACACTCGAGTTGATAAGGCCCACGAACGAAATTGCAAGGCCGCGAATGCGATTCGGGAAGAGCTCAGAAAACAAGACCCACATAACAGGCCCTGTCGATACCGCAAACGAGGCCACGAATCCTAAAATACCAAACAGAATCAGCATCGGATTCATCGTAATGGCCGCCGTGATGAGCTCCGATTCGTACTGCTGCGCTGTAGCTGCACCGAGCGTTTCGCGGAGCGCTTCCTTGTAGGCGACGTCGCTTTCGAAGGTGCGTCCCTCGAGTTCAGCCAACGATGCGACAGAAATTTCTGCAGGCAATGACTGCGTAGCGTCTGGCGTCAGTGTATACGTGGCACTGAAAAATCCCCAAGCCAATACGACCATGGCGATCGTTATGCCGGACAGACCGAAGACAAGAAGTGGCTTGCGCCCCAGTCGATCTACCAGAAAGATGGCGACGACGGTAAATGCCAGATTGATCAGACCGACCAGAATTGCCTGGACGAAGGAGGCGTCCGTGCCGATGCCGGACTGTTCGAAGATCATCGGCGCGTAGAAGAACACCGCGTTGATGCCGGTGATCTGCTGCACAACGGCAATCACAACGCCGATGAGAAGGACCAGCCGCAAGGCCGGGGCGAAAAGCTCCTTAAGCCGTGCTCCATGTGTACGTGCGTCGCGGGCGAGGCTGCTTTTGACCAGGGCGAGGTCGTGTTCGGCCGCTGCCGCTCCGCTTGCCCGCGTCATAATGGCGAGACCCTCGGCGTCGTGGCCTTTCATGACCAGCCAGCGCGGGCTCTCGGGGACGGCGAAGAGACTACAGAAATACAGGACGGCGGGAAGCGTCTCGAGGCCCAACATCCAGCGCCAGTTGTACTCGTCGAACATGAGCTGCTGCGCCCACGCCGCTTCTGAATGCCCGAGTTGCAGAATCAGGTAGTTGGTAAAGAATGCGACAGAAATCCCGATAACGATGTTGAGCTGATTGAACGAGACCATTTGGCCGCGCATGGCAGGTGGCGCAATTTCCGCGATGTACATCGGGGCGATGATCAGCGAAGCACCTACTCCGAGGCCACCGATCATTCGGGCGGCGACCAGAAACCAAAATGTGGGTGCGAGCGCGGATGCGACGGCTGAGACGGCATAGAGTGTTGCCGCCAGATAGAGCACTTTCCGTCGGCCGACGGCATCGCTGAGCGGGCCTGCGGCCATCATGGCCAGCGTCGATGTCAGCGTAAGCGAGCTGACGGCCCAACCCAATTCGAGCTTGGAGAGTGCAAATTCGATTTCGATGAACTTCACGACGCCCGAAATCACGGACGCGTCGAAACCCATGAGAAAACCGCCCAAAGCGACGATGAGCGCCGTGCGGGCGACGTAGAGGCGATTGGCCATGTCAGATAAGATTCAACGTATCAGTCAAGCCGCAGTACGGGGCGTACGGCGACACCGCGAGCCGACTGCAGGCGGCAAAAATAGACTCCGGCGGGGAGATCCACCCCGCGGATCTCCCCGTAATGTCGTCCAGCCGCATGATAGTGGTCGGCAAGAGTGGTGACGAGGCGTCCTTGCACGTCGTAGATCGTAAGCACAACGGTTCCCGGTTCTGGCACGTCGTAACCGATGCGGGCTGAATCCTTGAACGGGTTGGGCCAGACTTCAACCGAGTCTCCAAAGCGCGGCTCCTGTTCTTCGATGTTCGTCTGCGTCTCCAGATGGAACGCGAACCGGTTGATGTTGAAGCCCCCGCCCCACACTCGAAAGCGCAGCTCCTGAATCCCACCTACGAGCTCGACATCGTCGATGGTGATGGTCGTAAAGTCCTGCCAGCCGCCCGTCGACGGCACTGAGACAGTGTTCGTGACGTTGACGCCATCTGCCAGGAGCGAGAACGAGCCTCCGGAGCCTGGGCTCGCCACGCGCGCATCGACAGAGTAGATGCCCGTGCGGTCCACGTAAATCGTGTAGGCCAGCCATTCTCCGCTCTCGATCCAGCCGACGTTGTGCCCGCCATCGGTGTCATTCGTGATCTGAATGTCGACACCTTCGTCCTGCCGGATGCCATCGCCATGGTTTGCGGCATCCGTATCGTAGTACGCCGTGCCGCCCCCGCCCAGATCATACCATTCAGCTTCGACGGTGCCGGGGATGTGGTGCGGGGCTATGACATAGGACGCCTGCGCGCAGTCGTTGCCAACACTCACGTCGGTCGTGTCTGAGTAAACCGGGCGCCCGCGCATGTCCGTTACCCTTGCGGATATGCTGAAGCATCCTGGCGGCATGTCATCGATCGTATGCACGTAAGGCGGCTCAAAAACGCGCTCGATCACCCCCCCTCCCTGCATGAAGTCCACGAAATCGATCTCGCCTGGATGGTCGGATACTTCGGCTTCGAGATCCAGCTGTACTCCCTCTTCGGGCTCTGCCGGTGAAATCGTCATTGTGACAGTCGGATCGACACTCCGATCGTAGACGCGGACCCATTCGAATTCAAACTTTTGCGGAAAGATCGAGTCGTCGATCCCTTCTGCACCACCCCACGTGCCGCCCACGGCTATGTTGAGAAGAAGATGGAAGGGGTGGTCGTAGGGCCAGCTACTCCATCCTTCGCCATCATTCAGGTACTGAAAATAGTGCGTGTCGTCCACGAACACGTCCAACTGGTGTGGTGTCCACTCAAGGGAGTACTCGTGAAACTCGTCCTCCGCATCGTCCACGGTAATTGTGCCGCCGCGTTGCGTGCCGAGAAGATGGTTGTATTTGTTGGTGTGGATTGACGCATGGACTTGTCCGGGGTCGTAGCCGACGTGCTCCATTATGTCAATTTCTCCGTTGTCAGGCCAGGAGCCGTTGCCGTACGGATTTTCTGTTGGCAGCATCCAGATCGCGGGCCATGTGCCACGCCCTGAGGGGAGGCGGGCCCGAACAGCGATGCGCCCGTAGGTCCAGTCCTCGACGCCGCGTGTTACGAGGCGTGCCGACGTATAGGGTTTGCCGTTATACTCTTCTTTATGGGCCTCGATGATGAGCATTCCATCTTCGACGCGGGCATTCTTTTCACGGTTAGCGGTGTAGTACTGGCTTTCTTGATTGCCCCAGCCATGGCCGCCGACGTCATAATCCCACTTGGTGTCGTCAGGGAGCCCTTCGTAGTCGAACTCGTCGGACCATACAAGCTCCCATTCTTGCGCGAGTACGGGAGCAATAAAGAGTGCATGTGCAGCCAGGAGTACGGAAATTGGCCTGAATGACATGGTCAGATGTGCGGGCTGGGACCGGTGGATTCACGAATAACAATTTCCAAAGGAAGGACATGGACGTGGCCGCCCGGAGATTTTTCGTTGGATAAAAGCCGTAGCAGGTGATGGATGGCTCGGACGGCGATGCCCCGGATGGGTACGTGGACCGTAGTCAGCGTTGGAGTGGAGTAGCGAGTGCTCGGGATGCCGTCAAATCCCGCCACGGAAATGTCCTCAGGGATGCGGATGCCGGAGTAGAGAAGGTGCCGGAGGGCTCCTTGCGCGGACTGGTCGTTCGCGCCGATGATGGCAGTCGGACGAGGATCCATGTCAAGAATTTTGGAGGCGGCCTCATAGCCACACTCGACCGAAAAGTTGCCGGCGAACTCGAGTTTCTTCGATTGGTCACCGCCGCAATGCGTCACCGCGTCCCGATAGCCGTGAAGGCGGTCCTGGGCGTCACGTTCGGTGTTAGGACCCGTAATGAATGCGATTCGCGTGTGGCCGCGCTCAACGAGGTGGCGCGTAAGGGCATACATGCCGCCGTAGTTGTCGAAGTTGAACACATCGCACTGGCCTTCCGTTACCGGAGTGTTGATGCACACCACCGGACAGCCCTCCTCTATGAGTTCGCTTTCCAGTGCGGTCGTAAGTCCAGGTGCCATGACGAGAAGCCCGTCCACACGTCGATACATGCTTTGAAGGGCAGCCCTGAATTCCTGCGCATTGCGGTGCCAGGCCGACACCATAAGCAAGTAACCGTATTCCTGAACAGTGTCGTCAAGTCCGCGCAGCAATTCGGCGAAAAACTCACCGCTTATGTAGGGGAGGACCACGCCTATAGTGCTTGTGGCACGCTTGAGCAGGCTTATGGCGGCCGGGTTCGGCGTATAGCCGAGTACCCTTACGGCTTCGGTGACACGGCGACGCTTTGCCTCGCTAACCGACGCTGTCTTATTCAAGACGCGCGATACCGTGGAGATGGACACGCCGGCACGTTGAGCGACATCACGTATCGTGGACCCCATACTCCGCCCTGCGCCGTATAATCGAATGTGCCGCCGACTCGTTTTGAAAACGTTTTCAGAATGTAATTGTTACCGTGTACTTCTGCAACTCGACGAATGCTAGGGAGATAGCGTTCAGCCTAACGGCCGTAGTACTACCGCTTGTGGTACTCCTGGCAGCCGAGGGTGTCCTCCGTCTTGCAGGCGTTGAACAGGCTTCTCGGACCACGTTCGTGGAGGTGGCAGGACGATCGGAGTACGTTGTGGTGAATCCGGGGTGGTTCGCGCGGTATTTTCAGGACTTTGAACCGGCGCTGGCATACAATCCATTCCTCAAGGACAAGCCGGAGCAGGTTTTTCGGGTCTTCGCATTGGGCGGGTCAACAACGGCGGGGTTTCCGTATTTCTTCTATCACGGATTCCCGGCGCGGCTTGCGGAGAAACTCGAGGCCGCACATCCTACTCGCCGAATTGAGGTCGTCAATCTGGGAGCGACGGCTGTAAGCAGTTGGACGCTTAGCGATCTCACCGGCGCAGTAATCGAACACGAGCCTGACGCCGTCGTCATTTATGCCGGACACAACGAGTATTACGGGGCTTTCGGGGCGGGAAGCACGGTAGGTAGGCTCAGAAGCCCGGGTTTGAAGCGCTTGGTGCTGCGCCTTAAGCGAACGGTGCTTTACACGCTTCTTGAGCGGCTGATTTCTCGACAGGGTCCGAGTGCCGACCGCACGTTGATGGCCCGCGTGGCGCGTGATCGGGCGATCTCACTTGGTGGCACGACGTACCGGGCTGGATTGGAGCAATTCGAGGGGAACATGCGCGCTGTGCTCAAGGACTTCGCGCGCGCCGGAATTATGACGTTCGTAGGGACGCTGACCTCCAATCTACAAGACCAGCCGCCCCTCGGAGAGGATGTCGAATCGCTGCAGGCCTACGCCCGCGGCGTGGAGCTTCTTCGCGCCGCGGATCCTATTGATGCGAGGCAGGCATTTTTGGAGGCGAAGGAGCGAGACGATGTGAGGTTCCGGGCACCCGAGGCAATGAACGAAATCATCCGTCGTCTGGCAGACGAACTCGATGCGACGCTCGTCGACGTGCAGGGGGCTTTTCGGTCACAGGGCCTGGAAGGTGACAGCCTCTTTACCGACCACCTTCATCCAAATGCAAAAGGGTATGACGTGATGGCCGCGGCATTTTTTGATGGACTGAGCGAATTAGGTGTTGCAGACGACATGGTGGCGCATTTGCCCGAGGTTTTCGTCGATCCCGTTGACGAGGCGTACGCGGCGCTTCAGATCCGACGACTCAAGGGTGGCTATCCGTTCGCCAAGGCCGTTTCGCCGGATGAAGAGGCACGCGCTTTCGCCGCGATGCTGGAAGATCATCTGGGATCCGGGCGTTTGGCCGATTCGCTTGCCGCCGAGCTCGCCATGGGTGTGACAACGCCTCCGGAGGCTCTCCTCGGTGCCGCGAGATATGCGCGTGAAGCAGCCGACACGCTGGCTGCACTTCTCTACTATCGCTCACTCATGCACTGGCAGCCCTTCAACGACGAGCTTTTCCGCGAAGCGGTTGCCTTCGGGTCCGCCGCTGTAGACTTCGACTCAGCACTCGGCTCGATGGTGGCGTTGACGGTCCGCCAAGAGCGCCACGTCGATCGCTTAAATCTCCTTGCGGCCATCCAGTTGCGGCAGGGAAGGTTGCGGGCTGCGGATCTTCTGTTGTCCGAAGTGGAACAGCGCGATTCGTTGTCAACGGTCATGCTGTTCAACAAAGCCCGTCTTCTTGTGCTTACGGGCGATACCTTGGCTGCGCGCTCCTACTGGGATCGCTATCGGGCGGCGAGCAAGTAGGGGGAAAGCCCTTGGCGGGTCCATCCCGAGCCTGGTGAATTCCTTGATACGTCACTACCCTTTGTGGCACTGTGCATTCGCGACGATGCGATGTCTGAAGCGCCAGTGTGTCGACATGTGCGCGTGATCATGGATCCAAGGGCGCAAGACCACACAGAGTCATTC
>JAAXGO010000143.1 GCA_012267425.1 Rhodothermales bacterium | reverse complement strand
ACGTGCACTCTCGGTCCGCGACAGCGAGCTCCGCAATCTTGCGAGGAGCGTGGGCGAGCTCATCGATGCTGCTGCGGATTGCGACAAGGCGCTTTCGGTCAAAGCCTACTGCTTGAATCTCGGTCTCGAGTCGACGGATCGTTTCGCTGAGATCACCAAATGCCGAGCCGTCATTCAGTGACCGGCGGGTTGCATCGAGCTGCCGTTTGAATTGCTCCACGCGGCGCTCGACTCTCTCTCTCATTGCACCTTTTTGGTCGATTTCCTTGAGCTTTTTCGCCAGCCCCTCTTCCTGCCCGGAGACCCTCAGGACGCGCTCGTATTCCTCTTGGTTAAAGTCCAATTCCTTAAGCGCGTTGCCGAGTGATTCCCATTTCTCCCGAAGCGACAGGGCAAAATCCCTCCGGGCAATTCGTCGCTGGAGTGTCTTGTGCTCTTTCTCGCGCTCAGCCAACGTCGCTAAGGCCGATTTCCTCTGCCGAATACGCTCTTCGATCTTTGTCAGCCGTTTAGGTGCTTCGCTGAACGCCGCGTAGCGCTCGTCGACGGCTTTCTGCTTGGCCGAGAGCGCCGCCTGTTCCTTTCTTAGGCGAACGCGTCGACGCTGGTCTTTGTCGATACGTCGCTCCAGGTCTTCAATAATGCCCTTGAGCCGATCGGTCGCCTCCTGACGATGCTCCGGCGCAAGGTCCCTACCGCACGTCGGACACGTCCCCTCCTCTGTCCGCAGGTACTGCAGCTGCGGTTGGCACTTTTCAACCTCATTTCTTAGCGCCGTGATTGTAGCGGCAGCCTCGGCGATCTCAAGTTGTAGAGCCTCTTTTTGCCGCTGTAATTGTACCCGCTTGAGTCCGTCGTCGTGGAGTCGCTTCACATCTCTCGACAATTCGGCGTGCCTCGTCGCAAGCGTCGCTTCGCCACCGAGTGCAGCTTCACCGGCTTCGATGTGCCGGCCAATTTCTGCCGCGCGGCCCTTCAAAGCCGAATACTTACGCTTTATGTGCTCAAGTACGTCGTTCCGTTCCGCGATCAAGCCCTCCCGCCGCTTCTTTGTATCCCGGAGAGCGTCAGCCCGATTGCCGGCTTGCACGGCACGCTGGTGCAAGCGCTCCAGCTCTTGCCGTTCGCCCGTGAGAAGGTCGATTTCGCGCAGTACGTCCCGGTCACGCTCAATAGTGCTCTTAAGACGGTCCAACGTCCGCTCGAATTCGTGTTTTCGCTGCGTGACCTCCGATTCGATAGCACGCTTTTTGCGCTCGAGACGGTCAACCAATTCCCGCTTTCCGTCAAGCACGTCACGTTCCTTTTGGAAGGCTTGTAACATGTCATGCTCACGCAGGATGGAGTCGCGCTGTCGTATAAGTGTCTTGGCTATCTCAAGCCGCCGCTTGAGCCCACGTACGTCCGCCGAATGAGCCGTGAGTCTCGTTTTCACCTCTCGCAAATCGTCGCTGACGGCCTTTGCATCACGCCGGTGTGCTTTGAGGCGCTCGCAAAGTGCCACGAGTTTCTCCTCTTTCTCTCGTAGCTCACCGTATTCCACGGAGCAGAGGCCGATGCGAGACTGCAGATCGTCGTGGCAGTCTTGCCATTGGGGCTCCGATTGAATTGATTCAGTAAGTCGCTCCGCGTCAGCTTCCGCCTGCTTCATGTTGGTATCCGCCACTCTCTTTCTTTCGGCGGCTAGTGCGCGCAGCTCCTCGTATCGGCCCAAATCCAGAATTCGGCCCAGAACCTCCTTGCGCTTGCCCGGCGGCTTACTCGTGAACTCATCGCTTCGTCCCTGTAAGAGGAATACGGAGTTGACGAATGTGTCGTAGTCCACTCCCACGACGGCGTCAATCTTTCGCTGGGTTTCACGTTTGGACGGACCCGAAAAAGATCGAAATCGAGGGTCTTCAATCGTCCGCCCGTGTAACTCCAGGTCGGTTTTCTTGGTCTTGCCTGAAGCACTCCGAGTAAATGTCCGTATCACACGGAAGCGGTGACCCTCGATGTCGAACACGAATTCGACCTGCATGTTGCTACAGCCTACCCGTAGGAGATCGGCCGTCGCGCTCGATAGCCCGGACATCTTCCTCGCCTTCTCCCAGAGAGCCCACGTAACGGCATCAAGGAGCGCTGATTTGCCCTGCCCATTACGTCCTGAAAGGCATGCGACGCGGAACTGCCGAAAATTGAGCTCCGGCGCATCTTCGCCGTAGCTCATGAAATTCATGAGGCGAAGCGAAACCGGTATCATCGATGAGCAGTGCCCTTCTGCCTCATTGTATGACGGTCCAAGAGCCTCGGTTATTTGTCGGCGTTGCCAATTTGCTCCGGGATTTCAGCGGCTTGGGGAAACTGCGTCTTTACGTAGTCCCACGCATCCGGGATGATGCCGGCGACAACACCATACAGTCTGGATTCTTCCCGCGCCGATTCCGAGGGAATATTGAAATAGCCGAGAATCAGAAACAGTATGCTGAGAGCGAGACAGGCTTTAAGCCCCCCGACGAAGCTACCCAATACTCTGTTGATCGGACTGAGCATCAGCGTTCCAAGAATCGTCTCGAGGACACGAACGAGTATGAACACCACGACTTGTACTCCCACGAACACGATTGCAAACCCCAGCAACGGCGCCATCGATTCCCCGACACCTCGACCGGTCAACACCACCCCAACGTCGTCCATTAGGTGAATTCCGGCGAGTAAGCCCGCAAGGAGGCCCAGAAAACCGAACACCTGCCTAACAAAGCCGGACCGCAAGCCAATAATCAGGCCTATCGAGCACACGGCAAGAATGAGAATGTCTATCACGTTCATGGGAGAAGTAGGTACGCTGGCGTGAATGTACGCAACGGTCGCGTTTCAGTCCCGCAGCCGTGCAATTACTAGTCTACGCAGCCGGGAACCATATGGATACGTGAAAACTGGTTGGTCTCGGTCACAGACAGAATCAGGCCCGGAGTCGAGTGGACATCGAATAATGACCACCGAACGCAACACAGCTGGTGATGCCATTCAGACGTTCGTCGCCGTGGGCGTTCGCCTCATTCCTTCTCGGTCCAACTTACCGAAGAATAAACCGGACGGCCAAAACGCCAAGTCCTGCCTGCATCAGACCAAGAGACAGGCCTGCCCGGTCATCCAGCGCCGCTATGTCCGGTCGAAGTGCTGGATCGCCCGTGCTGCGGTACTGGTCGTCCAAACGGTCGGCCCTGAATTTGTAGTGGACGGACGCCGCACCTGCGGCAACCGCCACGAAGGCGGCCGACCAGTCTATCCAACGATACCTGCGGTCGTGCGGCGAAACCTTCACGAAATCAACCTCGTCCGCCGCCAGTTGACGCATTTCCACAACGTACTGGTTCCAGACATCGCGGCCAGGGGTGATTTCGGCTGGCATGTACCCCCCGTGCTCTAAAACGAACGATCCCGAAGGCGGCTCGGTAGACGTGTACACAACGGGGGTTTGCCCGATCTGGACTCGTCCTTCGTCCAGTGTCAGAAACGCTCTGGCACCATGCGGGACGGACTCGATCCGATGGTGCAAAGGAAACGCAAGGTTGGCATGCACGGTGTCACCCGGTTCGGCCCTCAACGGCATCTCTAGAGGATCAACCGACCAGTCGTCGCCCTGCACCGATAGGCGAAGGACGCGTGTTCGCGACGGAATCTGGTACAGCCCAGGTCGCACGGCTCTAATCCGCAGTGAATCTGCGAAAAGCACGGCATCGAGGACATTCGTGTTAAGGTCCACGATAACCCACTCCTGCGCACTGGAGCTGGCTGGCGTGGCAAAAAAAAGTGTGCAAGTAGCCGCTACCCTAAGACTCCGTGTCATTTTCCTCACCTGCGGTCTTAAACAACGTGACATGGCGGGGCTCCGACAGCACGACGACGTATCCGTCCCCAGCGGCAAGCGCAGACTTGACGCGACCTCGCAGCTTATGCTGCCATAGAATCTTGCCTCCGTGGCGATCGACGGCATACAGCATCCCACCCATGCTGCCGACGAACACTGCGTTCGGCGTCATCAGGGGTACCGCCACGAGCGCCTCTGCACAGTGTAGCGTCCAGTAGGAATCACCGCGCGAAGCAGAAAACGCCCTCAGGCGTCCGTCGGTCGCTCCCACAATCAATAGATCACCCTCGACGGCGGGCGAAGAGAGTCGCACACTGGTATCCTGCACGGCGGCCTGCCATCGAATGCCACCGTCTAAGGCTGCAAGCGCATACAGCCGCCCTCGGGTCGTGGACACATACAGTTGCGAATCGTCCGCCGAAAGATTTGCATATACCGGAGATGCAAGTTCTTGCTCCCATCGCACGGCGCCGGTTGTGGGGTCGAGTGCGGTAATGACGCCTTGGTCGTCGGCTACTACAATGTGTCCACGCACGGCGACGGGCGCCGCATGGATAGCATGGTTTCGTGCGAGCGTCCGCTCCCACAAGACCATGCCATCTTCGGCGTTCACCCGACGAATAACGGCATCAGTGTCCACGGCGACGACCGTTTCACCTAACCGTAAGAGACCGGCTTCGATTGGTGTCCCGTGCAGTGACCAGACAACCTGACTTCGCACGAGGTCGTAGGCAAAGAGCGACTTTCTGCCGGAGGCGACCGGCACGACGAGCGATTGCGCGTACAGGCGCGACGCACCCTCAACCACTGCTCCGAAGCTTCTCATTCCCAAGCGCTTGCCGCTTTCCAAGTCGATGGCGTGCACCTCGCCCTTCCTCGTCCCTACGAGGACACGTTCGCCGACAACCAGCGGAGGGCCAACCCCGAACGCCGCACCGGCATTGTATGACCAGGCTTCGACCAAGGGGACCCCTACCGAATCCTGCGCCAGATGCCGAACCTCGAGGCCTTCTCTCTGCGCATACCTTCCCTCTTCCAAATTCAGTTGTAGGAATTCGACCTGCAGCGAAGTACACCCGGCCAGGAGCAGTAAGAACGCCGCGATAGTTCGGTCGGGAAGAGCCACGTGTCCCTAAAAGTCGTACCCGAAGAAAAACTGCCTGAAGAGTCTCTTATCTCGCCTCGTGAATCCGTCGCGCCAGCGATAGCCGACGTCATACCGAAGCACAAATCCCCCGAACAGGTTCAGCCTCAGACCTGCCCCTGCTGATCCCAGCGTTTCGCCGGCAAATATCTGAGGCAGCTTCCTGTCGTACTCGTCATTCCACGCATGCGCGGCGTCGAAGAATACTGCCCCGCGAAGGTTGGCCACGCCGATCATGGCGAGAAAGGGAACGTACACCGACGGCTGCTCCACTACTGGAAATCGGAGTTCGTGCGAGGTGAACCACATCTTCTTGCCGCGCACGTCAAAGATTGGGTACCCGCGGAGGTCCCAACTGCCTCCCATGAACCAAAGACGCGCTTCCCTTCCGTGGTTAACGCGTCCCAGCACCCTGGAAGCGAAGGTAAGGTGCCTCAAAAACCGCAGATAGTGTCGCACGTCGGCTTCGAAGGTCAAGTAATTGACGTTCGAGTAGCGAATGTCGGTAGTGTACGCAGCCGCCAGCTTCGCCCGCCAGCCGTCCACGGGTCCGTTCATACCATACAGCGAATTGTCATGGACCAGCGAGACGGCATTCGAGAGCAGAATAGCTTCCCGGTCGATCCGTCGCTCCGGGATCATCTTGTGGTCCCAACTCAACGACGTGTTAACTTCAATACGGCGAAACATGGAAATGGGATAGCTTACGGCCCCAAAGCCACCGTATACTTCTTCCCAATACCTCGGAAACTCCGTGAGCGCGTCCGGATCCGTGATGTCGTATCGGTAGCCTCCATATCGGAACAGGCCGTAGCCGATATTCGTGCGACGGTGCAACTGCACGCGGGAGACCGCCACATTGAGGCTGCGAAGAAAGCCGCCTCCGTATTGCGACACATTGTACATCGTCACGAAGAGGCGGTCGTTACCCATCAGATCCGAAAACGCGAGAACCGCCCCGCCAGTAGTTCCCCAGATGGCGTTGTTGGAGATCTGCCCCTGTGCAATATCGAGTCCGTATCGCCTCCGGTAAGGCACGCGATCGACCTCTACGTCTGCCGATAGTCGCTCGAAGGCCCACTTATCCCCTTCAGGCGGCAGAATCTCGACGACCTTTTCCTCCTTCGGTGCGGCAAGCAGGGAATCGATACCGTCTAACTGACGAATCGTGAACCGGAAGTTTTCGAAGCTGGTAAACAACAACCTGCCGTCGTCTGTCCAGTATGGATCGAATGCTGCCGTCGTCAGGTGAGTCAGACGTCGCACGGACGATTCCTCCACGGACCATTTCTCTGCGTACGATTCCTCTCCGTGGTAGCTCTGGTGGGCGATCAGAGGCGGCGTCGACTGCCCGTCTGCGTCAACTACATAAATGTCCTGCCCTCCATACCGGCCCGTCGAATCTCGCCGGGCGCTTGTGAACACGATACGGTCTCCGTCCGGATTCCAGCGCGGCGAAAAGTCGTGGTGCTCGCCAAAGGTGAGATAGGCGATTCTACCGGTTTCCAAGTCGTAAGTGAATAGGTTGTAGGCATCGGCTTTGCCTACCGACGTGCGGTCCGAAGAAAACGCGATGCGGCGTCCATCCGGGCTCCAATCAGGGTCGCGTTCATCGTAGCTGTCATGTGTAAGGCGACGGACCGCGCCACTTTGGGTGTCAACAATGTAGAGATCATTAAATCCAGAGCGATCGATGGAGGTGAAGGCAATCCGCTCGCCGTCTGGGCTCCAGGAGGGCGAGTAGACGGCCGTCAGATCTTCGAATCGGTAGGCCGGGCCGAGCTTGCCACGCTCGAGATCGTATGTATGGATGACGTCCGCTTCGCCGCTTTTGGTAACGAAGACAAGCTGTCCCTGCTCGGAAATGCTTAAACGGCTTTCGAAGAGATGAAACGCCTCAAATTGATCCTTTCGCTCGCCGTGGATAAGCACCTTCGGACGATCCATCGGGCGATACGTGGAGTCCAGGTCCACATGAAAGATGTTACCGTATCCGTCGTGATCGCCGACGAAGTAGGCTTTCCGCCTACCATCGCGGAATTGGTAAAGAGCCGGCTTGGAGTTGAAGCCACGGATGGCCAACGGGTCGGCCAAAAGGTTTGGGATTTCCGCGACTTCGAGTTCCGGGTAATAGGTCGCACGCAACCAGGCCTGCCACTTATCGCTAAGCGTATGATATTCTTCCCGAAGTGTGTGCTCGATAACTTTCCGGAAATCGCGGTCCATCCACGAGTTTTCCATGAGTTGGAGCAGCTTCTCTTCTCCGTACGTTTCTGCTATAAACCGGCAGATCGCCTCGCCTTGCTTGTACATGACGAAGGTGCCATTGACGCGGTAGATGCTTTCTAGCGGCACGAGATAATTGGAATAGATCGCGTCTCGCATCACCATTTCGTGCTGGTAATCCGGCGGCCCCGACCACCATTCCGCCAGGCCTTCAGTAAACCACAACGGCAGAAAGCGGTCGGGCGGAATGCGGTGATCGCGCAACACACGTAACACCTTGTTGAGCATGAAGACGTGCACCATCTCATGACGGATCACGCGTCTGAATCGGTGTAGGTTGCCATTGGCCGGAATGACGACCCGGCCCTTGAGAAACTCGAAGAAGCCTCCCACGCCGTCCGGAATAAAGCCGGAGGTGATGTTTGTCTGTTTGAAGTGTAGATTGGACGAGTAGAAAACTATTGGCGTCCGGTGCCCCAGCGAAAAGCTGAATCGGTTTTTCAGTTCGTGGTAGGCCTCTTCTGCAAACGCAGCCCCGTGCTCGGCGAGCTCCTGCATTTCGGGGTAGAAGTAAATGTCGAAATGCTCTGTCTTGAGGACGTGCCAGTCAAAATCCTCGTACTGGATCTTGTTACGCCCAAAATGAAACGCGTACTGCGCCTCGGCAGACTGCGCCAGCACTGACGCTCCGAGAGTACAAACAAGTAGCGTCAGGCAGTGCCGTCCCATAGGCAAAACAGGTTGGGTGCACGTCAAATATGTGCTGCCGCGCCCTCCGTCACGCTGATTCTCTGCCGGAGTCTGCTATCACCACCCCAAACTGCCGACATTCGGTCCCGATCGGTTACATGGCCGGTTCGACGAGTTCGGCTTTGAGGCGGCTGATGAGATCAACGGGCGAAGGATCAACTCCGTGCAATATAGCAAGATACAGACTTACCCAGTCGCTGACGTAAAGCAGCGACAGCAATCGGGCAAGCGGGCTCGTTCCCTGGCTTTCAATTTCAGTCCAGAATGCCGCCGCAGGCTGGAGCAGTTCCCGCGTGATCTGCATGCGACGCTGCACGAGACGGTGGTCATCGCGGTCGCGCAATACGATTACACCGAGTTGTCCCAATTCAGGGGTGCTGCGCGCCCAACCCATGATTTCGTTGTGGTTCATTTCGGGAAAGAGGTTCCCGACGGCAAACGTCTTGCCGTTTTCGTGCATCTGGTTGCGCCAGCGCAGATTTGCCCCCTCGAGGTGCTCACTCGCGTAGATGACCGGAAAGCGGCCCTTGAGCGCCTTGGCAAGCTGAAACGCCCGATTGTCGGGATCACCGGGGTCTTCAAATTCACTCGCCTGCGCCTCGAGCACAGTTGCTGCTTCCTCATAGTCTTGAGCTGGTATGGACAACAGGCGCAGCCGCTCGGCGACCGTTAGGAGCGCGGTCAGTGAATACCCGAGAGCGGCTCGAGGCTGCAAACCGGCAGGTAATGGAACCAACGGCAAGCCTTTACTGCGTGCCCTGTCGGCCATCGTGCCGCCTGTGGTGATGCATACGACGGAGGCACCGCGATGAAGTGCCTCATCCAATGCCGTAAGAGTTTCCTCCGTAGTGCCGGAGTAACTCGACGTAATGACGGTTGTCTCCGGGCCGACCCATGCCGGCAGCGTGTAGCTCCTCGATACCAGAATCGGCACGTCCGACTGGCTGGCCGCCAACGTTTTGAGCAGATCCCCGCCGATGGCAGAGCCACCCATGCCGACAATGACGACAGCGGTATGCTCCCTCGCACGGATCCCGCTCATGTCGGCGGCCAGCGCACGACGGCAACCGTCGCGCAGCTGGTCGGGAAATTGCCTCACTGCGTCGTACATGCCCTCGCAGTCAATGCGCTCGATGTCTTCTCGTGTCATGTCTTGAAATCCAGTCAGTGCTATCGATCCGCCGGACACGAAGGTACGCACGTCATACCGCCCCGTACGGATCCATCGGGAGAACTTTGAGCTAATGCTCACGCGCCTGCATTTCAAGGACGATGTGTTCCAGGCATCCAGCGGCCCGGCAGCGGGGAAGCGTCCGTAGCTCTTGGATGGCCGCAGCCGAATGACTCAGGACAGCGGCTCGGGCCGTTTCGAGGATGCCCAGGCTCTCCATACGCCGCCTGGCTTCGCCGACGAGATCGGCAGCCAAGCCACCTTCGGTCACGATGCGCTTGAACCAGTCGCGCTCTTCGCCCCGAGCGCTTCGAAGTGCTTCCAACAAGAGGAAGGTCTTTTTGCCTTCTACAAGATCACCGCCGATCGTCTTTCCCCACCGTGGATCACCTGCAACCAGATCCAGAAGATCATCCTGCACCTGATATGCCCGACCAATTGCCGTTCCCGCAGCGCGCAAGGCTAGTATCTCGCGGTCGGAGGCGCCGCCTATCAGGCCCCCAGTTTCTAGTGACGCTTCCAAGAGCGCCCCAGTCTTGCGGTCTATCATGTTGAAGTAGTCTTCATGGGTTACATCGCTCCTAGCTTCGAAGCCTTTGTCGAGCGACTGCCCTTCGCAGAGTCTAGCGACGGTGCGGGATAACGACCGGGTGATACGGGCAAGCTGCGGCGATTCTATACGTCCAAGTAAATCGTACGACAACCCGAGGAGATAGTCGCCACAGAGAAGTGCCGTGTCCACGTCCCACTTGACATGCACCGTTGGACGTCCACGCCTCGTCGCAGCATGGTCCATGATATCGTCATGCACCAGCGTAAACGAATGGAATACTTCGACTGCAAGGGCCGCCGAGAGAGTTCGCCCCAATGATGCGCCCCACGTTTCCGCTGCCAGAAGCAGTAGAACAGGGCGAATGCGCTTTCCCGAAGCGGAAAGCACGTATCGTACGGACCCGTAAAGTTCAGCCGGCTCGTCTCCGTGTACGAGGTCGGCAAGAGCATCCGACACTTGCCGGCGAAGAGCCGCCACATGCTCCGCACAGCTCTGCGCGAAGCTGGCATTCATGGCACCGGAAACTTCACTCGTCGCCACTTAGGGGCTCCCGCCAGCCAAAGCCAAATCGACGCGCTCGTGAACCTCGTCGATGGATCCGTCAGCGTCGATTTCAATGAGCAGACCCCGCTTCCGGTACCAGTCTTCGACGGGCTGTGTCTGCGCTCGATAGACCCGCAGCCGCTCCCATACGACGTCGCGGCGGTCGTCAGGACGCAACACGAGGAGCTTCGGGTCAATGCCTGTCGGGGGCTTGTAGTCAAGGTGAAAGACTTCCCCCGTCAGTTTGTGTACGCGTCGGCGGGTAAGGCGCTTTACGATAATCTCCGTCGGAAGCGTGAGAAGTAGCACCATGTCGAGATGCCTCCCTCGCTCCCCTAGAATCTTATCCAGCTGCTGCGCCTGGAGAAGCCTCCGCGGATACCCATCGAGAACGAAATTGTCGTATCCTACCTGGCCAAGACTGTCTTCCACCACCTGGTGCACCAGGTGGTCGGGGACAAGGTCCCCCTTATTCATGTACACCTCCGCCTTTCTTCCGACACTCGTCTTCGCGGCAATCGCCTGCCTCAGAATTAGGCCGGTCGAGATATGACGAAGCTCCCAGCACTCGGCCAGATACTTCGCCTGTGTCCCTTTTCCGGAGCCTGGAGGACCGAATAAGGCGATCCGGGTCTTCACAGCGACGGGCCACTCCCTTCGGGATCCTTGACGGTGTATGCTCAGTGAGCGTGCAGCAGTACCGGGCATTTCCACTTAGTTAGAGTCGGCGTTCTTTTCGTCTCCTTCAAGCCGGTTCACCCACTGGAGCCCGATGTCCATGACTAATGGGAGTAAATGGCTCAGCAGCAAGTAATTCTGCCTGCGGCGGGCAGTGTCCGACGCCACGTCATCCATCAGTAGGTGGTCGCGAATGGCGGCGCGCAAGGCTTCTTGCGGCTCCGATCCGCCATCCACCTGCTTCCTCATCGCCACGATGACCGGCACGACGTAATCCTCGATAAAATCGCTCGGCGACGAGCTCTTTGACGCGTTCGGGGACGTGTGGCAAGATCGGGACGCGCCAAGTAAATAGCCTGCACATAGCCCCGCTGCAAGAGCACCCCCCAAGGACGCCACTGGATGGTCGGCAATCATGCTCGTCACCGATGGGAGAAATGAGCTCACCTCGCTTTGAACCTCGGTGAGTCGGCGTTCAATGCGCTTTTTTCGGTTGTCGAGCTCTTGCCGAACCTCGGCGAGAGTTCGGTCTCCATTACGCCGTGTTTTCGCCATCTCGTCGTGTGTTTCCCGAGCGTCGGTCGGGCCGAGTTCCGAATAGAATTCCCGCGGCCAAGGCCACGGCGCTCCCTGTAACGAGAAAGCCCCAAACCACGTCGCCCAATACGGACCCGAGGTATAGCGCACCGGCAAGTAGCAGAAACATGGCCGCAAGCGTGCCCAAGATTCCTGTAGCAACGTACCGAATGTAGGCCCTGCGCTGGATCCGCTGGCCTTCCCGGACTTCAAGTGCGAAGCGCGTGACGCGAAGCTCTAGGTAGTCATTGATGTCGTCGAGCAGGCCCTTGGAGTGCCCCGCAATACGATCGACCGCCCCTTTGCGCCGAGCCTGCCCGTCGTTGAGTTCAGGAGCCATATACATGGAGTTCCGCGGCCATTGTTATACCCGAGCGCCCGGCAGGTGTTCCTACCCTAGGTTTCTGCGGCGCAGACTCCTAGATTATGCTCGATTCGAGGCAGACAATACCTCGGGCGGGGTCATTCGATGCCGTGCATCGTTTCAATGACCAGCATGTCCACGACCGCTTTGATAGCCTCGGCGTCGCTGGCGCCAGAGGCCTTCGCTTCATTGAAGGTGGCTCGCTGCCACTGCGCGCTGGTACCACGCCGAAGAATAGTCTTCGCGTGGGCGACTTCTTCGACACACCCCAAGTGAGCGGCGTCCTGGCGAGTCAATTCCAAAAGCTCATCAACGAGCTCTGCGTACGGAATCATGCGGACCCGCCCGAAATCAATCAGCTTACCTTCCGTGCCGTACCGCTGCGCACGCCACCTGTTCTCGTAAAGGAGCATATTGGCGTACGTCCGCCAGCGCTGGTTCTTGAGTCGCAACCTCCAGAGCAGCCGGAGCCAGCACCGATATAACGAGGCTACGCAGAGTGCGTCCTCAAGCCGTGTGCAGATGTCGGCCACACGCATCTCCAGAGTCGGAAATCTGCGACTCGGGCGGATGTCCCACCAGATCTTTGAGCTATCTTCGATCACTCCCGAACGGACCAACATGTCCACGTGCCGGCTGAATTCCGCAAAGCTGTCGAACTTCTCGGGCAAACCAGTGCGCGGAAGCTCGTTCCAGACGGCGATTCGGTAGGACATCAAGCCCGTATCGGCTCCCTCCCAGAAGGGCGACGACGTACTGAGTGCCAACAAGTGCGGCAACACGTACGTGGACTGATTCATGATGTCGATGCGTAGGTCGTCGTTTTCGATCCCCACATGCACGTGCATGCCGCCGATGACCAGACGCCGAGCGACGACCTGCATGTTGTTCGCCAGCACGACATAGCGATCGTTGACCGTATGCTGCTGCGTCCGGAAGCGTGCGTTGGGATGCGTGGACGCAGCGATAATCGCAAGCCCATGACGCTCGGCCACCGACGAGACCGCCTTGCGAAGACGCGCGAGCTCGACTCGCGCGTCTTCTACCGTCTTGCAGACGCGTGTTCCGATCTCGATCTGCGACTGCAGGAATTCCGTTGTCACCTGGCCTTCCAAGAGCTCCTCGCACTCCGACAAGATCGTCGGCGGTGCTTGCTGGATGAGATCACCGGACTCGCGATCCACAAGCATGTATTCTTCCTCGATTCCGAGGCTGAAGCTGGGTTCCTTCACCCAGTAATCAGCGGCTTGATGCGCTTCCATAAGAGTCAAGCGTCTACTGGGCAATCTTGCGGAGTACCATAGTGTGCACGTGTTACTTTACGAATTCTTGCTGCCGCCTTCAAGACTCCTACGATCTGACCAGACTCCGAACGGCGTCCACGACGCGGTCCACCTCGTCCATCGAATTGTAGATGTGCGGACAAAAGCGTAAGTACTGTTTCTCGTTCTCAGTGCCCATCAGGGCACATCCAACTTGGTAGTCAGTGTACAGTCGCCCGAACGCAGCCTGCAGATCAGCCCCCGGAACTGTAAACATCACTACTCCCCCACTGAAGGCCGGAGCCATCGGCGTGAGGATTTCCGCTTCCGGAATTCTTTCCGCGACAGCAGTTTTCAAAGCGGTCGCAAGTGAGCGCACTCGTGCTTCGATGGCTACATTGCCAACGGTCTCCAAAAACTCTACGGTGCGCCCCACAGCAGCATGGTTCGCGTCATCGCGCTGCCCAAGAGAACTGAAGCGTCGGGCACCCAGTGCATGCCGCTCCTCCCATGCTACGCCCACTATGAGTGGCCAGATTTCTTCGGCACGCTCGCGTCGGACGTAAAGGATTCCACCTTCCTTCGGTCCTAAGAACCACTTGTGGGCGCTACCAGTGTAGCAATCGCAGCCGAGGTCATGGAGGTCGACTACGTGTGACCCAAACGTCTGCGCACCGTCGACGAGTGTGAGAATGCCTCGCTCGCGGGCGATTGCACAAAGTTCTTTTGCGGGCAATGCCACACCTGATACATTTGAGACATGCGAAAAACTCAGAACGCGAGTCCGCTCAGTCAGGGCTTCGGCAAACGGTGCAATGCAATCATCCGGACTCTTCGGGTCAACCGGAGTCGCAACACGAGTAACTGTGAAGCCGCGTCGTTGGGCCTGCACGTCCCAGGACACATTGTTGGAGGGGTGATTCTGATCCCACAGAACGACCTCGTCGCCCGGCCGGAGATCCGTACCTGAAACCACCACATTATTGCCCTCAGTCGTGTTGCGTGTGATCACGACCTCGTCCGCATCCGCACCCATGTAGTGGGCAAGCGATTCTGAGGCCCGTTCATACATGTCGTCGAATTTCGCCCGGTTCTGGAACGAAGCGTCGCCGTCGATGTCACGCGTGTGGCGCACGACCGCATCTGAGACCGGAAACGGCGACGGGCAGAGATTCGCCGCGTTCATGAGCGTAAAGCCGCTGCGGATTGCAAACTGCTCCCGAATGAGTTGCCAGAAGCCTTCGTCGTCGGTCTGGCCGATTGCCGATAGGCGTGCAGCGAAGACCTCGAGTAGGCCTGTAAACCCGGGGGCGGCCATCGCGGCTGAAATCTTGCGCAGAAACTGCCGCCGGGAGGTGTTCCAGGCCCGTTCTGGGACGTGTCTGAAGCTCGGGTGGGGTGCCATGGGATCGAGAGCGGTTCGGCGAAGGCATAACTTGTAGGTCGTATCGTCGTCCCGGTAAATTGGTTTCCCGGAGCGAAGGGTACGTTCCGTGCCGGGAAACACGCCGCCCGTAAGGCGGGTTTTCCACGTTCACAACGCCTGTCTCATGCCCGACTTCAAGCGCAAGTTATCCAGCCGTCAAGAAGACGCGGAAACCGTGCTGTGCGTCGGCCTCGATCCAGACCCTAACCGGCTGCCACAGGGCGCGCTTCGTACCGTGGAGACAGTTGACGCAGTCATCCAATTCAACCGTGCGGTTATAGAAGCGACGCTGCCGTACACGTGTGCATTCAAGCTCAACTTCGCGTTCTACGAGGTGCTCGGAAGAGACTCATTCGATGCAATCAGGGCAACTCTGGACGACATTCCGCCGGACGTGGTCACGATAGCTGACTGCAAGCGTGGAGATATAGGCAACTCTGCTCGCTTATACGCTAAGGCTGTTTTTGACGACCTCGGATTTGATGCGTGCACTGTTGCTCCGTACATGGGACTCGACGCAGCTGCTCCATTTCTCGAACGCGAAGGGAAAGCCGCCTTTGTTCTGGGGCGTACCTCCAACCCTTCTGGAGCCACGTTTCAAGAACTCGACTGCAACGGTGAGCCTCTGTACAAGACCGTCGCACGGCACATCGCGAAGTGGGACAACCACTACCCCGGCACTTCTGGCCTTGTGGTGGGAGCAACCCGGCCGGAGGCGATGAGACAGCTACGAGACCTCTGCCCCACTCTTCCGTTTCTCATTCCAGGTGTCGGGGCGCAGGGCGGAAAGGTACGTAACATCGCGTCAACGTACGCCGGTACCGGATCCATCGTGGTTTCGTGTAGTCGCTCGATCCTCTACGCTTCGTCGGGCGAAGATTTTGCGGTTGCAGCCAGCAAGGCTGCCCGCGAAATGCGCGACGTGTTGGCCGTTCATGTACTGCGGTCCTGACCGTGTGACACAATGGTTATACGCATCGTCCGCATAACGTTACGCCCAGAAGCCGTAGAGGATTTCCTTGTGCTTTTCGACGCAGCCGCGCCGAAAATCCGCGCCTTCGACGGTTGCAGACATTTGGAGCTTTGGCGCGAAACAGGCCTCGCCCACGTCATGACGTCGTACAGCCACTGGACGCAACCTATAGCACTGGACCGCTACCGGCAAAGTGTTCTCTTCAAGGAAACCTGGGCTAAGGCGAAGCCACTCTTCGGTGCTCGTCCCGAGGCGACGAGTTGGCACGTCCTGCGTACGGTGGAGCCTTGATTCCGATGGCCTCCTACACATCCGACGTGACCGTACGCCCGTCTTAACCCAAACTTCGACCGATCAGAAGCGGGTAAGTGACCGTGTTGATGTGACATAGGCGATGTCTGGAATGTATCCTACTGGGTACAGTTCACGAGCGAACGTCGAGGAGGCGGAAGGCTTCGGCCTGGAGCAGAGTGGGGCTGGCGAGCCCCGTTGCTGCTATGAAGCGTCTTCGTGCGGCTATGTGTTGTACCGGTCGCTGCAGAAAATGGGTGTGGACTGCGAGGTCATCGCGCCCGGTTCTATGCCCCGGCGCACCGGAGACCGGATCAAGACTGACAGGCGGGACGCGAAAAAGCTGGCTGAATATTTTGCTGCAGGGCTTCTGACGGCGTGCTTTGTGCCAGATCAGCAGTGGGAATCGGCCCGCAATCTGGTCCGCAGCCGGGCGGACCTCGTTGCGGAGTTACATCGCCCCAATGCGCGCTCAATTTGCTCCGGTCCCGGGGGTATGTATAGGAAGATCTGAACTAGTGCTTGCCCGAAAATTACGTGAAGTCTGTAAGGGTAGAGAACAAGGTGCTGGACGGCGTGTTATAGTCTCCTGTAAGTGACGTGTTTACACACCGTTATAGAACCAGATGATGTGGATGCATTACAGGTTTTGCAAACCTGCTGCTTCTTCGAATGTCTGGCGATTACCCCATCGTTTTGCCGTTAGCAGCGGTATCTGGCACCTTTTCCCCCCACATTCAGGCAAGTAAGACCATGCGCGTAGTAGAAGATACGCAGTTTAAGCTTGGCCAGGTCCCTATTGATCAGATAGAATTTTTTCCCAAGGATCGCGACGACATACCGGCGGTACTCTACGGGTTGCAGCATCTCTATTGCGACACCACGGCTCGAAAG
>JAAXGO010000142.1 GCA_012267425.1 Rhodothermales bacterium | reverse complement strand
GGGAGTCGAACCCGGGTCCGAATGAACGCACACGTCAAACGTCTACGTGCGTAGGCGGTCAATTGACGTCTTGCCGACACCGAAAAGCCGACCGTCGAGGCCAGGCGTCGGCAAAGGCCGATCAGTTTCATCGCTGGCGATCCAGCCTCAATCGCCTGCGACTATCTCATCTTAAGCGATGCCTCCCACGGCGCCGATGAGCGGGCGCGCGAGGGAAACAGATGGCAGGATTTACGCCGCCATCACGTACGAATAGTCATTCGCAGTTACGTGTTTCCTGTCGAGATTTACGAGCATATCAGGCAGCTCGGCACGCAGTCTGCTGCACGGTTTCATCCGTCGAAGCCGTGTCATCCCCATACTTTTGAAAGAACCTGCGTTGCAGATACACGCTGGTCCCGCGAGTTGTGCAACGGAGATGATTCAATTGCCTACTGCGCCGTGTGTTTCCTGTCGCGCGAAATCCCCGTCCCTACGGCCAACAGTCCGCGACTTTCCAGAGCGACATCCAGATCACGGAGCACGGAGCGTCGGATGCTGCCTTTCAGGTACGGGATCTTGCTGCGATGACCGGTTACGTATTCGCGGTATGGATGGACAAAGACGCGAACGTACTGCCCACCGACGGGTGCGGCTTCCAGAGACACCACGACCTGATAGAGGCCCCACTGCTGCAGGCGGCGGACGTCAGTGGCAAGGACGTTGGGAGCGTGCCCAGGAACCAGCGTCCAGCCCACCTCCTCCAGCGATTCCCGAAGGAGGGTCCGAACGGGCTCGTCTTCAGTAGTGACTTCATAATCGCGGTAGAGCGGATACAGCGATGGCGAGCACCCGAAACACACTACGAGGACTGTGACGAACACTGGTATCGGCAGGATCGTTCGATCGGCGGGCATACGGGCGGCTCCGACGGTGCGTGGCGTGAGGCCCGATACCCCTGCACACCACCGTTGATCCGTCACATAACGGATGAGCCTACACGGCTGATTCGGCACACTCGACAGGCGCACCGATCGTTCGGCCCAAGAAATCCAGCACCAGGCGATTGAACGTCTCAGGCCTCTCCATCATCGGGGCGTGTCCGCATTTGTCAATGAAATGCAGCTCCGAATAGGGCAAGAGGCGCTCAAAGGTGCTCGCAACTTCCGGTGGCGTGATCTGGTCATTGCGCCCCCAAATAAGCTGTGTTGGGATGTGTACGTGGCGCAACTCGTCGTTGAGGACCTCCGTCAGCGAGCTTCTAGCGAGTCGAAGAATCCGCAAAGCACGGGCTCTGTCATTGGCGAGCTCGTAAATCCGCTCCACCAGCTCATCAGTCACGTGGACCGGATCGTAAAAGGTCCGCGCCGCACGTTCGCGAATGAAGTTTCGATCCCGGCGGCGGAGCGTGATCGTGCCGACTTCCACCTCGAACAAACCAGACGAACCGGACAGAACAAGCGCGACTACTTCTTCTGGGTATCGCAGACAATACCACAAAGCGATCTGCCCCCCGAGCGAATTACCGACCAAAAGCATCTTGGATAGCTCAAGCTCCTCTGCGAAGCTGCGCACGTAGTCTACTACGCCGCTCAAATTACTCCGGCATTCCTGGCTGTCAACAGGAATCAGCGGGACGACCACACGGTATCGCTCGGCGGCGAGGGCTTCGATGGTGGGGTTCCATTCCATTGCTACACCGAGCAGGCCATGCAACAGGACCACGGGGGTCGTATCGAGATCGGGGCTCGTGTCGAAATACCGATGGCCCGGTATTTCTCGTATCGGATGCGTGTCAATCATGTCGCGAAGCGCCGAGGTCAGCGAACAGGGTGACGTGCCGGCATTCCTGAGCAGTGCGTGCCTCAAGATACGGCAACAGGGCAAATATTCAAAAACTCGGTATCGGCTGATTGAAGCGTCGGTCGGAACCTCCAAACCATTCGCGTGTACCAGATACACAACGCAGCCCGTATGCCGGGTCTGTAGCTGTACTCCGTCATTATTCGAAGGGATCGTCCCTATGCCCTGTGGGAGAAAGCGCAAGCGCCACAAGATAGCCACGCACAAGCGCAAGAAGCGCCTGCGCAAGAACCGGCACAAGAAGAAGAATCGGTAGGGCATGTCGGCCTACACTCGAAGAAGAAGGCTGCAGCCAGACTTTTGGGCGGCGGTTTGGTTGCTACATGCTCGTCCTCAAACACAGTCCTGAGCCATGAGGGACACGAACTTGTCGGATGTTGTGCGTGCCCTCGGATGGGGCGTGCTTCTTGGCGGTGTAGTCGGCTTTGCCGCCGGGCTTCTCGCGGCACCCGAAGAGGGTAGAAAGCTCCGCCGCCGGGCCACGTTTAGGTTGCAGAATCTTGCCAAACAGGTTGCGGAACTATCCAACCAACTCAAGAAACCGGAAACGGACAGCGAGGAGCGCCGTCACGGTGCCGCCGTCGTTGCGGATGCCTGCGAACGCGCGGAGAACATCAACCGCGACATTGATGCGCTCGTGGTCGACTTGCGTCGGCAGGAGTCATCGGCCCAATAACGGCGACCACACGCCAGAACACGTGGGCTGATGCCAACTAATGCCGTTCTGCTTCCTCCGTCCGACGACAAGAAAGCCGGTGGTAATCCGTTCGCACCGGATATGTTCGACTATCGGTCCAGTGATACGTTCAATTATTTCAATGTCCTGAATCCAGAGCGCCGGGCGCTTGTCAAAAAGCTTCAAGAGGCAATCGAGACCGCCGGCGCGGATGGCATATCGGGGATGTTTGGAGCCACTGGTGATGCTCTGTCTGTCGCAGTGGAGGTAACGAGGAAAATCTTTTCGGCCCCGCTGATGTCTGCGCTCAAGAGGTACTCGCCGGGCGCGTTGTTCTCGGCTATGGATTTTCCGGGACTCCCCACTGGCGCCCAGCGGCGTCTTCTCGAAAACGGTATCGTGTTTTCTGGACTCTTCGGGCTGTTGCGCCCCGACGACCTCATTCCAATGTACCACCTGGGCATGGATGCCACGATCCCAGGTCTCGGAAGCGTCGCCGAATACTGGAAGCCGACACTGAGCCCGCATCTCAATGAATTGGTTGCAGGTCGTGTCGTCTGGGACTTTTTGCCGGAATTCCATCACCGAGCATGGGACGACACACAGGCATACGAGCGACGTATCCAGGTTCGTTTCGTTTCCGATGGGCAGGACGAAGAAGACGGGACCGAAGAAAACGTACTGCCACTCGTTGGCCACCTCGTGAGCCTTATCGTGCGCACGACGACCGTCGGAATACAGATGCTGCAGGGCTGGACGCATCCGGCCGGCTACAGGTACGACGAAGACCGGTCGTGCTGGAACGAAGAGACAAAAGCGGCCAGTGTCGTCATGGCCAAGGTGTAGCGCGGAGCACGACACCGTAAGGTGACGCGGCCTCTGCCGTGTAGGTCGAATGGATGCCGGAAGCTGCAGAATTATTGCTCCTTGTCGGCATTGGTCTCCTGGCAGGCGTCATCAACGTGATGGCAGGCGGCGGCTCCACACTTACGCTACCCATCCTCATCTTTTTGGGCCTTGACCCTTCGGTGGCCAACGGGACGAACCGGGTAGCCATCGTGGCACAGAATGTGATTGCCACGGGTTCGTTTCGGCGGCATGGCGTATCCAGACTGCTCGAGAGCACGACCTATGCTCTGTGGACTGTCCCAGGCGCCGTCATCGGATCGGTGGTTGCAGTGCGAATCGACGACGAGTGGTTTGAGCTCATATTGGGAGCGGTGATGATCTTTGTCGTGATCTCGATGGCGGTACCACGCAGAGGTGGCGAGACCACGCTTGAAGGTATGCAGTCAAAGTGGATCGGTCCCGCACTTTTCGCCATCGGCTTCTACGGCGGATTCATCCAGGTAGGGGTCGGATTCCTCCTCATGGCTGCATTCTATCACCTCCTCCGGATGAACCTTGTGCGCGTAAACGTGCACAAGGTGGTTATCGTGCTCGTCTACACGCTCCCAGCGCTGTTGATTTTTGCCCTGAGCGGCAACGTGTCCTGGAGGTATGGACTGTGCCTTGCTGCAGGTAATTCCGCTGGGGCGTGGTGGGCTGCCCGTACCATGATTCAAACAGGTGAGTCGGTCGTGCGTTGGGTGCTCATAGTGGCCGTGCTCATCATGGCGGCGAAACTGTTGCGCTTGTTCTAAGACGATCCTGCGAGTGCACACCACAGAAGCCAGAGCTTCTCTGGTCGGGTTAATCACGAAGCCACTTAGAGTCCTGATCGCCAAGCCCCGAATAAACGCGCAGCTTGCTGAGCGGCTCAGGCTCGGTGAGCAGGCTGACAACGACGAGGCAGACGAGATTCGCCACGAGGCCGTAGACACCTTCATGGACCGGCAATGGCCTGAGGTCCGGCACTGCAAGAAAGAATGCGCTTACCAGGATTCCCGCGCAGAGTCCCGCTAACGCTCCCACACCCGTGGCACGCGGCCAGTAGAAAGCAGCGAAGCAGATGGGGAAGATTTGTGCAATGGCTCCATAAGATCCAAGCAGCAGTGCCACCAGGGATACGTCCGAAACGACCGCGAAATAGTAGGCAGCAATGCCGAGTAAAACGACCGTAGCGCGAATATAAAATCGCTGCTTTTCGTCGCTTAAAGGCCGCTTCAGTAACGGTACCAACGCGTCGCGAATGCCAATCGATGCGGCTCCGTGAAGAATGGCGTCGCCAGTAGACATGGAGGCGGCAAGCGTGCCGGCACACACCAGGCCGACGATAACGGCAGGTAGCTCGATCTGCGTAAGAAGGTACGGTACGATCGTGTCTGCGGGCGAAACGTCCGGAAATGCGAGAATGCCCGAGAATCCAATGAGCAGAATCGGAACCAGGAAAATTTGAAAGGTGGGATAGAGCACCACGGTCAGGCGAAAGCTCTTTTCACTTTTTGCCGCGTAGCTCTTCATAAAAAAATGGGGCCACATCGAAAATCCCACCGCCGACACCACAACGGCGGACGTATAGCCCCACCAGGTCCAAGGCTCACCTGACGCAGCGAGACCGGGTGCAGACAGCATGGCACCCAAGTCGCTGGTCTCGATCTTCGAAAACATTTCGGAGACGCCCCCATGCAGCTTCCACGGGAGATAGAGCCCCAAAAACCAGGCGATCACAAGCATGAAGATTCCCTGGAATGTGTTCGTCCATCCCACTCCCATTACGCCACTGGTCAGAACGTAGACGAGGACCACGCCGTAGGTGACGAGTGCGCCGATCCACTCCGGTATCCGGCCCTCCGATATCACCGACAGAATGTAGCCAGCTCCTTTCATCTGAAGCGTCAGATAGGGGATGAAAGCGGCTACACTGACCAACGCCAGGACGACGCCGAGCGGGTGATTGCCGAACCGGTGGACCAAGAGTTCGGCTTGCGTCACGAAATTGAACCGTGCTCCAAGCCGTCGAGCACGCGGCCCGATGAAGTACATCGGCACCATGCCCACGGTGCCAAAGGCGAGAATATAGAAGGCCGCTGCTCCGCGAGAATATGCCCAGCCCGGTCCGCCCAGAAACGCGAAGGACGAAAACACGGAGGCACCGAGCACGAAGTAGAGCACCAAGACGTTCATGGTCCGGTCTGCTGCCACGTACCCGGTAACTGTGTTCGTGATCGTGCGGCTCGAGGCGAGGCCCATCGCAAGCGTGGCCGCCAGGTAGGCACCGCAGACGATCAGGACAACGAGCCAGGTCTCCATCGTTTTGCCCTTATTCCGAGCGGTAAAGCCAGATCGAGGCGCTCATCATGATGATCTGCCAGGTCACGATCCAGGCCAGCGAAAGGGGGAGTCCAAAGACGAAAGGGCGCGCCGCAGAAAACGCCGCATAGACCGGCCATACCAGCGAGGCGGACGCCGTGGCGAGGACGACGGCAAATGCGATGCGCCGCCGCTTGTAGGCACGGCTTGTACCAGGCCGGAAGAAGACGAGACCCGGGCGTACACGTTGCATGGCAAAAATCCATCTATCACAAATGCTGTCGCCAAGCGTACGATCGAATGTGCAAAGTGGCAAGCGAATATGGGCGTCCACCCCGGGCGCGACACAACGTCGTCGTACCACGGTATTGCGCATTTGTGGGCATGCGCTGCAAGCACGCCCACAAGGGCGCCGACCATACGAAGACCATGACACCGTCCCCTTAAAGGTGACATCCTTCAGCGCAAATCCGACAGAAACAGCTGTCGTTTTGCACTACTTGCCCGAAGATCGAACCCTCTACGTAGCGATACGATGATGTAGCCATTGGGGCTTAGGAAGTTGCAGCCAGTTGGCAAGGAGGATCTTGGCAGTCCGATGCCTTTCAACCGCTCTGAGGCGCAGTCAGCCCCAACACCGGGGAAACTCCGTCTGTAGCTGGCAGTGTGGGAACGCATCCGATGATGGAACGTCAACGGTTCGTAACCTCGAACCCAGTAAAACCATGAAAAATGCCGCCTATCTTGCCATCCTGCTCTTCGGGGCCACGTGGACTGCCGCAGCACAATCTCTGCCCATCGCTGTAGACGTGGATCACGCGACGTTCGCTTATGATGTCGACCGGTCCCTGGTGGAGATATACATGGCTTTCAGTGCTCCGTCACTGACGTATAGATTAGACGGGCAGCAGTATCGGGCTGATGTGCCGCTGGACATGGAACTCGTGTACGCGACGGACGCCGAGCTCGAAGGAACGCCGAGCGACGCGGTGTGGGAGGAAAAAACCGACCTCTACTTCTTCGCCCCGGATACCGTCAGTTTGACGGAGGGGCAGTTTTTTGTCCGGCAGGCAAGGCTGACAGCGGCACCCGGCGAATACGAGCTGCGCCTGAGGATGCCTGTTAAGGATCGGGCATTGGAAGTGCGGCGCGACGTTCTCGTCCCCGATTACGCGGATTTGCAACGGGCGGGTCTATCGGACATTACTTTGGCAACCAGTATTACGTCGCTTCAGGATCGGGAGAACCCGTTCTACAAGAATGGCCTCATCATTCAGCCCAGCGCGAATCAGCTCTTCGGTGAAGGAATGACACGGCTGTTCTACTACGCGGAGGCCTATCATCTGGACACCATCGCCTCGCCGGAGGGCGAGTACGAATTACTGGTCTACGTGGCGGAGGCCAACCGTCCACAGGCGTTGTCGGACCTTCAGAGGCGCTCGACGCGCCGGGCGCGCTCGACGGACGTTCTGGTGGGATCGTTCGACCTAAAGTATCTGCCTACGGGGTCCTACTTTCTGCGCCTGGTCGTACTGGACGAACGCAGTGAAGCCCGAGTGGAGCAAAGCCGGAAATTCTTCGTCTTCAATCCTTTGACAGAGACCGAACCCGTCGTGAGTCTGGCAGCGTCCTTCGAGACAGGTCGGTATGCCGGCATGCCTGCCGACGAAGTACAGGAAAATATCCTACACACACGCATCATTGCTTCGGACGCCGAGTGGCGCCGGGCACGCCGGATTGAGGATCTCGACGAGCAGCGCCGCTTTCTACATGATTTCTGGCAGCGAAGAGACCCGGACCCTTCGACGCCCTTGAACGAAGAAAGAGAAGACTTCTACGTCCGTCTGCAATACGCCAACCAGCGCTACAGTACACGAAGCCAGCAGGGATGGGAGTCGGACAGGGGCCAGACGCTCATCAAGTACGGCAACCCGGGGGTCATTGAGCCACATCTATACGATCGGGGCTTCAAGCCCTACGAAATCTGGCAGTACAATAATATTCCGGGAGAGGGACAGGCCTTGTTCATATTCGTGGATCGAGACGGCTACGGGGAATTCGAAATGATTCACTCGACCGTTGCTGGAGAGCGCAAGCTGGCCAACTGGCAACAAGAAATAATTGAAGGCTACTGAGCCCATGGCTGTGGAGTTCGTCTCCATTGATGCGCTTGGCGCGAGCGAAGGGCTGGAGGTAGATCTGCGGGGGTGGCTGTACAATAAGAGGCGCTCCAAAGGGCTTTATTTCTTGATGCTCCGTGACGGGTCCGGCCTCTTGCAGTGCGTGGTCGAAGACAGTCAGGTTGACGAGGAGTCCCGGCAGGCTGCTCACCATGCGACACAGGAAAGCGCACTTGCGGTAACCGGCAGCGTAGTCCGCGATGCGCGCCAGGTGGGCGGTTTCGAGGTTCGAGTGACGCGGCTGCGGCTCGTCGGCAAGGCCGACGACTATCCTATTACGCCCAAAGCGCACGGAGTCGACTTTTTGCTGGACCGTCGCCACCTCTGGCTCCGAAGCCGGCGGCAGTGGGCCATCATGCGGGTTCGCAATCGAGTCATCATGTCGATCCACGAGTTCTTCCAGGAGCGTGGCTTTCTGCAAATGGACGCGCCCGTGCTAACGGAGAACGCCGTTGAGGGAACCAGCACGCTTTTTTCGATCGACTACTTCGGCCAGCCAGCTTTCCTGGCGCAGAGCGGGCAGCTATATGGAGAAGCGATGGCCATGGCATTCGGCAAAATCTATACGTTCGGACCCACTTTTCGGGCGGAGAAATCGAAGACGCGGCGCCATCTGACCGAATTCTGGATGATCGAGCCGGAGATGGCCTTCTTCGATCTTGACATGAACATGGAGTTAGCTGAGGACTTTCTGGTGCGTATTGTCCGGGACGCCGTGCGCGACTGCGCGGATGAGCTTCACGTGCTGGGCCGCGACGTCGAACCGCTCATTCGTGTGCAGAAGCCGTTTCCGAGACTGACCTATACCGAAGCAGTCGACCTCTTGCGCAGCGACGAAACGGCAGACCTGCTGGCCAGGCGGCAGGAGGAACTCATGCAAGAGCGCGAGGACCTCGAGTCTGAGCGGACGAAGATCAAAAAGCAATATGGGCAGGCGAAAGCCTGGAAGAAGCGCAAGATGGATGCGCGCGACATTGAAATAAATGCGCGGATGGCCGAAATCGACGAGGAGCTGCGAAATATCCCCGTCTGGACAGAGTCCGTAAGATCGTTCCAATGGGGAGGGGACTTTGGAGGGAGCGACGAAACACTGTTGACGTGGCATTTTGATCGCCCGATAATCGTGAGCCATTTTCCGGCCGACGTTAAGGCCTTTTACATGAAGCGTGACCCGGAGGATGACCGCATAGCACTCGGAATGGACGTACTGGCACCGGAGGGGTTTGGTGAGGTGATTGGCGGAGGTGAGAGGGCTTCGAACTTGGCGTTTCTTGAAAGACAAGTCGAAGCGCATGGCCTGCCGCGTGACGCCTTCGAGTGGTATCTGGATCTCCGTCGGTACGGATCCGTGCCGCACAGCGGATTTGGGCTCGGACTCGAGCGTACGGTATCGTGGATATGTCGTCTGAATCACATTCGCGAGACAATCCCATTTCCGCGTCTTGTCGGGCGCCTGTCGCCGTAATCGGCGGCTTCAGCGCGTCGTTATGCTCCGTGGATCTGGCGTTGGATTTTCGGGCAGTGTGTATCCGCTCCAACGCTCGCAGATTAATGATGACACGCCCGGTGAGGCATGGTACCAGACACCACGCGTCACGAACACGCGCGGCAAGCGCAGCAGGCCATGAAAACCTACACACATGTTCCTTATCGCCACACGGAGTATCCGGAGCGGGAAATGCACGAGCGAGCAAATGCACTTTACGACGAATTACGCCGCCGCCGATCCGTGCGGTTTTTTTCCGACCGACCGGTAGCGCGGGAGCTGATCGAGCTGGCCGTCATGACAGCTGGGACCGCGCCAAGCGGCGCCCACCGGCAGCCGTGGAGGTTTGTGGCGGTGAGCGATCCCGACATCAAGCGCCGCATTCGCATCGCAGCGGAAAAAGAAGAGCACGAAAGCTACCACGGGCGCATGTCAGAGGAATGGCTGCAGGCTCTGGCTCCCCTTGGTACCGACTGGCGCAAGCCTTTCCTGGAAATTGCGCCGTGGCTTGTGGTCTGCTTCGCGGAATCTTACGGCGTGCGCAATGACGGGGCGCGCATAAAGAACTACTACGTTCAAGAGAGCTGTGGCATAGCCTGTGGGCTCTTTATTGCCGCAATACACCACATGGGCCTCGTTACGCTCACACATACTCCGAGCCCGATGCGCTTTCTCGGCGAGATCCTCGGGCGCCCAAAACGCGAGCGTCCGTACATACTGTTTCCGGTCGGGTATCCTGCAGCAGGAGCGACCGTCCCCGATCTCAGCCGAAAATCGCTCAAAGACGTAGTACAATGGGATCTGGGCGAGACGGTCTGAATCCCCTGATCAGCCAGCTCCGTCGTACAGTCGGCGTTGTCCGGGAAGTAGCCGTTGGTGCCCACGGTCGAAAAGGCCGCCAAGCCAACTGCGTCGCTGACGCAGTGCTTGTGCTTCATCCCGCTGACTCCGGCATTGACGCATTGCATTGCGCAAGTCAGGAGGAGCCCAGTTTGTGAAGGAGCTCACTCAGAATTGACGAACTCGACCCCGGCAAAATATCCGGGCGGGCAAGAGCCCTAATTTACGAACAGGATCTCACGGTACGGCGGGAGAGGCCACAGATCCCTGGGCAGGGCACGCTCTAGGCTGTCGGCGGCCAACCGCACCGCCGTCATGGCAGGTATCTGACAGTCCTTGCTGTGCGACGCTGTACTATGCCACTCGTGGTGCGCCGTCATGTTTTCCTGAACCAGGCGGTCAATCGATTCACGCAGTGAATCGACCAGGTCACTCACCTCTTCCGCAGTCTTGCGGACTCCGGTGAGGTCAAGCCCGACACTGTTGCCGCGCGCAAGCGTCGTCGTGAGATCAGTGAGGTATTCGACGGCGGCCGGCAGGATCATCGTGCGCGCCATCGCTGCAGTCATTTGCGACTCGATGTTGATCGTAATCTGGTATTGTTCTTCAGCGACCTCTTGGCGGCTATGCAGCTCGCGGTTGTTAAGTACGCCGTACTTGTCGAATAGCGCGGCGTTCTTTTCGCTCGTCATTAAGGCGAGCGCGTCGAGTGTGGTCTTCAGATTGAAGAGGCCACGCTTTTCGGCTTCCGCATGCCACTCGTCGGTGTAATTGTCACCCATAAATAGTATGGGCCTCGCCTCGGCGACCACCGTGCGAAGCACCGATGCGACTGCATCGTTAAATACGTCGCGGTCGGACGAGTCTTTTCCTTCGAGGGCCGCTTCCAGCATCGTAGCCATATCGTCAAGCGCCTCAGCGACGGTGACATTGAGTACGACGTTTGGAAACGACACGGACTGCATCGATCCGACCGCCCGGAATTCAAATTTGTTGCCGGTGAATGCAAACGGAGAAGTACGATTGCGGTCTCCCGTGTGACGTGGCAGCTCAGGCAGCGCCTTTACGCCCAGGCGCAGCAGCCCTCCCTGGTTGCTTTCGGCAGTGGCTCCGTCGACGAGGCGCTCGAAAATGTCATGGAGCTGCTCACCGAGCGAAATGCTCATGATGGCCGGCGGGGCCTCGTTAGCGCCCAGTCGATGGTCATTACCCGCAGATGCTACCGAAATGCGCAGTAGATCCTGGTGCCTGTAGACAGCGCGAATGACGGCTGCACAAAAAAACAGGAACTGCACGTTGGCGTGGGGCTGGTCGGTGGGTTCGAGAAGGTTGAGGCCTGTATCGGTGCTCATTGACCAGTTGTTGTGCTTACCAGAGCCGTTAATGCCATCGAATGGCTTCTCGTGCAGTAGGCACACCAGTCCGTAGTTGCGGGCAACGCGCTGGAGCGTGAGCATGATGAGCTGCTGATGATCCGACGCTAGGTTGGAGTTTTCGAAGACGGGAGCGATTTCGTACTGGCTCGGAGCGACCTCGTTGTGGCGGGTCTTCACTGGAATACCGAGGCGGTACAGCTCCTTTTCCGTCTCCAGCATGTAGGCTAAAACCCTCTCCGGAATTGACCCGAAGTAGTGATCGTCGAGGTCCTGTCCCTTGGGTGGTTTGGCCCCGATGAGCGTTCGCCCGCACGCCACGAGATCTGGGCGGCGGTAGTAGTAATCTTCGTCAATAAGGAAGTATTCCTGCTCCGTGCCCACGGTTGTGAATACTTTGCTCGCCTTTACACCGAAGAGCTCCAGAACGCGCAGGGCCTGTTTGTTGAGGGCCTCGACCGAACGAAGGAGCGGGATCTTGTTGTCAAGGGCCTCACCGGTCCAGGACGCAAATGCGGTCGGGATGGTCAGACACGCTCCGTTCGGATTGTCAAAGATGAAAGCGGGAGAGGTCGGGTCCCAGGCCGTGTAGCCGCGGGCTTCGAACGTCGCGCGGAGCCCACCGCTGGGAAAGCTGCTGGCGTCGGGCTCGCCCTGAATGAGGTCCTTCCCCGAGAAATTGACCGCTACGCGGCCGTCGGCAGATGGTGAAATGAAACTGTCGTGTTTTTCTGCCGTCGATCCCGTTAGAGGCTGGAACCAGTGTGTGAAGTGAGTCGCTCCGTGTTCGACGGCCCAGTCCTTCATGGCCTGCGCCACGATGTCGGCCACTTCTGGATCCAGCGGGTCGCCCCTTTCTATCGTCGCCTGAATGCTCTTGAAAGCAAACTTCGGGAGGCAGCTTTTCATTTCCCTCAGGCCGAATACCTTTTCCCCGAAAATCGCGACAAGGTCCATGGGTAATTCCGTGCTGGAATTCTCAGCGCGGGGCCACGGTTTGGTTGCGGCTCTTAGGTTGTAGTCGTTCGATATTTTGTTCATTGCACGATTTCAGGGGCGGTTAATAGGCGCATGTCAGGGCTATGCGGACGGACGAAAAAATACGCATTTTCCGGATATTGCGACCGCCACGCCACATGGGAATCCCTCCGGACCGCTGGTTTGACAATAAACGCACAGAGCAAACTATGGCTTGTCTCGCCGTCCACTTTCGCTTTCGATACCTGAGGCGCTTTTTTGCCGTAGTTTTTTTGCCGTTTCTGTTTTCCGGGACGGTGCGGCTTGCTCCGGACGTTCCGAACGTGCTTTTCGTGATAGCAGACGACTGGTCGTGGTTGCACGCCGGAGCGTATGGAGATGAGGTCATTCGGACGCCGAACATCGACCGAGTGGCTCGAGAGGGCGTCGTCTTCGACAACGCCTATGTCGCAGCGCCGTCCTGCACACCGTCGCGCGCCTCGATCGTAACCGGCCAGTGGTTCTGGAGGCTCGGAGCCGGTGCCAACCTGTACGGCCCGCTGCCGCCGGAGCATCCCGTGTATCCGGATCTATTGGAGCATGGAGGCTATCACGTCGGATTCACGCGCAAGGGATGGGCGCCGGGCAACCTGGGCGAGAGGAACCGTAACCCCGCGGGGGACAGGTACGAAACGTTTGACGACTTTCTGGTGCATCGTCCGGACGATGCACCATTCAGTTTCTGGTTCGGGACACACGATCCACACCGCGCATACGAACTCGGGTCCGGCGCTGCGGCCGGGATTCCAGTTGGCGACCTGGAGGTGCCTGCGATTTTTCCCGACAGCCCCGAAGTGCGTGGCGATATTGCAGATTACTATTTCGAAGTCGAGAGAATTGACAGAGAGTTGGGCGGCATGCTCGCGACGCTTGAAGACGTAGGAGAGCTCGACCGCACGATGGTCGTCATCACGAGTGACAATGGGATGCCGTTTCCCAGGGCGAAGAGCAACCTCTACGACATGGGCGTACGTGTTCCTCTCATTATTCGATGGCCGGAACACGTTCCTGCTGGGCGCCGGATCAGCGATTTCGTGAGCCTGACGGATCTGGCGCCCACGTTCTTGGAAGTGGCCCGTGTCGCCGTGCCGGACGTGATGACAGGACGCAGTCTGATGGACCTCTTAACCACCGAATTCTCGGGTCGCGTTGATTCCACGCGCTCGATGACGTTTTTCGGCAAAGAGCGGCACGTGCCCTCTCAGGAGGCCCCGGACACTGGCGGCTATCCGATGCGTGCGGTGCGGACGGACGAGTATCTGTATGTCCGCAATTTTCGTCCCGACCGATGGCCCGTAGGTACGCCGAACCACGAGTTAAGCTTTATCCAGCCGGCCTGGTATGGCGACACCGACGGTAGTCCGACGAAGCACTACATGATCGACCACCGCGACGATGATGCGACCCATCGTCTGCTCTTCGAGCTGGCCTTCGAAAAGCGCCCCGGCGAAGAGCTTTTTGACCTCAGAAAAGATCCGGATCAGCTTCACAATGTCGCAATGGATCCGGCGTATACAGACACCAAGCGCACTCTCTTCAATACGCTCATGGGTACGTTGTACGCAACCGGTGATCCGCGTGTGAGGGGACTGGGTGATTTTTTTGACATGCAACCATATACCGGTGGCGTTGTACGTGTTCGAGAGACTGTGGGTAGGCTTGACAGATAAGGGGCCGACGTGGTTATCGTCACTGGCTGGGGCATGTGGCAGAGAACCTGTTGAGATCAGCCTTGAGGAAATCATGAAGACCTCCATCACAATACTCATACTGGCATTGAGCCCAACCGCCGTCCAAGCACAGGATGCAGTTTTTGGGCACACGGTCGCAGTTGGCTTGCACGAGGTCTTCGTAGGCCTTCCTCTGGTGGAGGATTCTCCGGGCGCGGTCAACGTCTACGCCACAGATGGCGGCAGGGAGCCGCTCGCAACCCTTAAGGCATCCGATGCTGCTTCGGGCGACTTGTTCGGGACATCGCTCGTCGTGGACGGAACACGCCTTGTAGTCGGCGCTCCCGGATCTGACAGCGGCGTCATCTACGTATTTGAGCGCGACCCGCAGATGGGCAACTGGGAGGAAGTTGCCCGCATCACCGCCCCGGACGACCGGATCGGGGCCGTTCGTGCAGCGGCCGGTGATTTGATCGTGACGGCGAGTGTCGATGAGGCGGCGGTTCTCATATTTGAGCGCACTGCGGACGGCTGGACGCTCCAGGACAGGCTCACAGGCGGCGATACGGGGAGCGAAGACGAATTCGGTGCGTCTGTGGCTATTGACGGGGAGCGGATCTACGTCAGCGCGCCCGCGCGTGGCGATGGTGCTGGGGGAGTGCACGTATTTCACCGGCAGCTGGATGCCTACGGACAGGAAGCTGTACTTACGAGTGACGATGAATTACACAGGTTGCTGGGATCGTCCGTGCACGTCCTTCGCGGCGGCGTCATCTTGGCCAGCGCTCCGGGTCTCACCGGCAAAGAGAGAGAATCAGGAACCGGTGCTCCGCGCGCTGCAGCTGAGATCCTCAGCTTCGAGAGAACACCGGCAGGCGTATGGATGCTCACTCCGGCGATGGAGGGGCTCGAATCCGGCCGCGTGCGGTCGGGCGGCATGCTGCCGCTTGCAGTGAGCGATAATAGGCTTCTCGTAGGTTCCCCGAGGGCTGGCGAAGGCCGCGGTGCGGTTACTGTATATGTATACGACGAAACATCCGAGGGCTGGACGGAAAGCGTCCGTGTGGTCGGCTCCGGCATTGACCGGCTGTTGGGCTCCACGCTTGCCTCAGACGGAAGCGTTGCGGTCGCGTCGGCGCCCGGATCGAACTACGAGGAAGGAGCTGTCATCGTGATACGACTTGGCGGCGACGGCGCGTTCAAAGCAACCAGGCTCGGATTGGTGGATGAATTCAGCCAAACAGCAAGCGGGCCGGAGACGTGTGAGGAGGGGACCGTGGCGCAGTTCGAATGCAGCGACGTGGATCTGTTGTCATTCGTGCCAATCGCAGAGCTGGGAGGAGCAGTCGCGACCGAGCTGAGTGACATCTGGGGCTGGACCGACTCCGCGACGGGCCGCGAGTATGCTCTCGTCGGGCGTACAGACGGAACGTCGTTTGTTGACATTACCGACGCGAGTCACCCCGTGTTTCTCGGCGATCTGCCTCTCACCGATGGTGCGAGGAGCAGTTTTTGGCGAGACATCAAAGTATACGGAGACCACGCATTCATCGTGGCGGACGCATCCGGCAATCACGGCATGCAGGTATTTGATCTGACGCAGTTGCGCCATGTGGAATCCCCGCCTGTCCGGTTTGTAGAGACGGCCCGCTACGACGGTATTTCGAGCGCGCACAACATCGTGATCAACGAGGATACCGGCTTTGCGTACGCGGTCGGAAGCCGAAGCAGAGGCGAAACCTGCGGAAGGGGTCTGCACATGATTGACATCCGCGAGCCGGCGCGTCCCATGTTTGCGGGATGCTTCGCCGACACCGAGACAGGCCGTGGGGGCTCTGGATACACCCACGATGCACAATGCGTTGTCTACCGTGGGCCGGACTCGGAGCACGTGGGCAAAGAGATTTGTCTTGGATCCAATGCCACCGCGCTCAGCATCGTCGACGTGACCAACAAGGAAGACCCCGTAGCGCTTTCCAATGCAACGTATCCTCTTGTCTCGTTTACGCACCAGGGCTGGCTTACTGACGATCATGCCTACTTCTTCATGAACGATGAAACGGACGAACTCAGTGGTCTTACGCCCGGTACACGCACTATTATTTGGGACGTCACGGACCTAGACGACCCGCAGCTGCTCAGTGAATACGTGTCGGAAAACATGGCGAGCGATCATAATCTCTACATCCATGGGAGCGTCATGTACCAGGCCAATTACATGGCAGGCTTGCGCATTTTCGATATCAGCGACGTTGCCAAACCAGTCGAGGTGGGCTATTTCGACACCGTGTCGGTTGTGCCGGACCGCCCGGGCTTTTTCGGAGCCTGGAGCACGTATCCATTCTTTGAGAGCGGAGCTATTATCGTCTCCAGCATCAATGAAGGTCTGTTTATCCTCAAGCGGCGCTCGGTCGATTTGTAAGCTGCTCGGACACCCTTAGGGAACATGGGGAGGGCTACGTTGGCTATAGTGGGGGAGTACCTTGTGCTTGGCCGAAAACCTCTTGTTTTTCGGATTCTGGTAGGAAATTACAGGCGGTTTTGCCTTCGCTAGCAGTCAGTTTCGGATGTATTGAGCCCGGGTACCGTCGCGTTTATCGAATACAAGCGAGTTTGCGGCTCGAAACGGGTTGATTCCGTTGCAACAGTGCGTGCCTGTCCCTTGCACCCTGTGCGGGACCATGTAATTGAGGCCTGGTGTAGCATGGTAAGTTCCGTGCTGGGGGCAATATTTTTGTCGGGTGTTACATTACCTTTTGGGGTGATCGTGGAGAAGGGAGTCC
>JAAXGO010000141.1 GCA_012267425.1 Rhodothermales bacterium | reverse complement strand
TTCCGGGCCAGCGGCACATTCCAACTCGTACTGAATTTCCATTTATGGTATTGAATGAAATTGCCGATCGGCAGCGCGACGTTTGCCGATAATACAAAACTGGATCCTGAAGTCGGGAAAATGGGATGGTCAAGCGAGCTCCGTGAAAGGGCCTGCCGCACGGTGATCTGTCGGCTCACCCCGCTTGGCAACGCCGACGTGAATTGGCTGTTGAGGAAATACTGGTAACCCAGAGACGTGGACGCGTTGAACTTGTCGTCTGGCCACTTCAGGCGCTGCTCGTAGAAGACCGTGCCCGACGAGCGGATGAACTTCCGCCCCGTGTCGTCCGGTTGGCTCGTGGTGCCATAGTAGCCGTAGCCGTAGCCGTAATACGGGGACCCGCTCAATCGTGAATGCGACACCGAGAATCCAACCGGCGTCGGACGGCCCCTGAACCAAGGCTCCGTGAAGCCGAGCGAATAGCTCTGGTAGTACCTTCCGTTGGACTGTAGGCTGACCGACAGCTTCTGGCCGTCTCCTGACGGCAGCGGTCTCCAGGAACTGCCCTTGAAAATATCCTGTGCCGAAAAGTTGTTGAAGCCGAAGCGGAGCATCAGTATGAGCCCGAAACGCCCGTAGGTGCCCGAAAGCTCGAGTTGATCACTGCCGATTTCTTCCAGGTTGTACGTCAGATCGACCGTTTTTGCGGATTGGTCGAGTTCGATGCCGGGACCTGCACCCAACTTTTCCTGGTCGAAATAGCTGAGCTGCGACAGCCTGCGGATGGTCTCTTGGATGAGTTCGCGACTGAATACCTGCCCGGGAATCGTGTAGAGCTCCCGCCGGACGACGTGCTCCTTCGTCTTCGTGTTGCCGGCGATGTTCACTTTCCCGAATCTAAAGATGTCCCCCTCGTAAAGGTCGAAATGTAGATCGAGCGAATCTCCTTCGATCACCTGCACCTCCGGTTGCGCACGGAAGAGCATGTATCCCTGGTTCATGTACAGGCTTGAAACGTCGCTGCTACGCTTGTTCCCGTACAGGTTCTGCTCTAAGCGTTCGCCGTCATAGACGTCTCCAGGCCGCACGCCCAGGGAGTTTGACAGCACCTCGTCCTCGTAGACGGTGTTTCCCTCCCAATCGATGTTCCGTATGTGGTACAGAGCACCCTCGTGAACGAAAAGCTCGACGACCAATCCGTGATCTTCACCGGACGTGTCGAGATACACGCTGTCGCGGACGATGCGGGCGTCGTAATACCCTTTCTTGTTGTAGTACTGGACGACCTTAGCCTTGTCCTCCTCGTAGAGCAACCGGTCGAAGCGGGACTTCCGCCAGAATTTCCACCACGTGCGCTGCTTCGTCTTCTTCATGCGGCCGCGCACCTTGCTACTTGCGATCGATTCGTTCCCACTGATTTCCACGGTCCGAATCCGCACGCGACGGCCCCGGTCAATGTCAAATTCAAGCGAAACCCTGTTGTCCTCCTCCTCAGTAGGCCTCACGTCCACAGATGCCATCATGTAGCCTTTCTCGGCGAAGTAATCCCGGATCACCTGTTTCGACCGCTCCAGGTCCGTAGGGCGCACGCGACTTCCCTTGAAGATGGGAATCTTCTTCTGAAGCTCCTTGACGTCCTTCTTTTTGATGCCCGTTATAGTGAAGTCTGCAAGCTGTGGCTCCTCCTTTACACGAATCACCAGAAAAACGCCGGTTCCCGCGCGGCGCTCCTCAAGAATCTTCACGTCCGAGAAGACTCGCAGACGATAGATGTTACGGATGGCATCGGCAATCGCCTCGTCGCCGGGCAACGTGATGCTCTGCCCCACGGCAAGTCCACTGCTCTGCAGCACGAATTGCCGCATGCTCTCGCTGTCGACGCCCTCTACCGAAATCCCGAGGATCTCAAGTGCCTGAGGCCCTCGTTGCGCGATGGATCCCAACGGAGATCTGCCGTCGGGAATCCCACGCAGGCTCGGCTGAGCCACCGCCACCGTTGACAGTGCAGCCGCGAGAACCAAGACACCATGAACGCTGAGTGTGAATGAGCGCATAGGGAAGGCCACCTCTGCGGCCCTCTGAAGGAAGGAACACGGAAAACGACCGTACGACGGCTGAGGTTTCACCCCGCGGTCCCCGGCAACTGTCGGTAACGGAGGGGGGTGGCAATTATTGTCGCCGACTACTGGTCAATGCGTCCAAAGCGCCGGTCGCGATCTTGATACGCTTCCATGGCCGCATAGAGCTGATTGCGACGAAAGGCCGGCCAGTAGCAGTCCGTAACCAACATCTCGGTGTATGCCAGCTGCCAAAGGAGAAAGTTCGACACGCGAAACTCCCCGCCCGTTCTGATCAGCAGGTCAGGATCCGGCAGACCACACGTGAGCAAAGCGCTCGAGATGACTGCTTCGTCTATCGATTCAGGATCAAGGTCGCCGCGGCTCACCTGACGAGCCAAATCCCGTACTGCTTCGGCGATTTCCCAGCGCCCGCTGTAGGACAATGCGAGCACCAGTGTCAGTCCGGATTTGTCGGATGTCGACTCAAGCGTTTCATCGAGTTCACGCACGGTCTGGTGCGGCAGCTTCGATAGATCACCAATGATCCGAAAGCGGATGTTGTTGGCCTCGAGCGTCTTCCGCTCTCTGCGAATCGTCCTGAGGAGCAGCGACATCAGAGCATTCACCTCACCCACCGGCCGGCCCCAGTTTTCGACACTGAACGTGTAGAGTGTCAAAAAACCCACACCAATCTGTGCACAGGCTTCGGTGACGTCACGTACCGACTCCACACCTTTCGAATGCCCGTGTAGCCTCGGATACCCGCGTTCCCGTGCCCATCTTCCGTTGCCGTCCATAATGATGGCCACGTGGTTCGGAATCGGTCCACGGCGCGACAGTGCCTGTTGACGGGCTCGATCTTCCGCAGTCTGCGCAAGGCCGGTCAGCGTCAGAGTGTGCTCCGCCATGATTCTCTGTCAGGCTCGGTACACGTCCGAAATGCGTACCGACAATCGGTAACCGGACGCGCCGACGGATCAGGTGGCCGCTCAGAAGATTTGCGCAAAGTCGTTGAGAATCAACAACACCATGAGCATCAAAAGCAGCAGCATGCCGGCCTGCTGCGTGACCATACGAACTTTGAGCGACGGCTCCCGGCGGGCAATGCCCTCGTAGATCAGAAATACGAGGTGCCCTCCGTCGAGCGCCGGTATCGGCAGAATGTTGACGATGGCAAGTGTAAGGGACAAGAGCGCCACGATGGTCCAGAACGGCCTTCCACCCGCCTGCGCAGCCTGACCAGTAATTCTGGCCACCATCACCGGTCCGCCCAAACTCTTTCGGACATCTTCCTGACCTGTTACGATTCGCTTGAGATTTACGACGATAGCGCGCGTGTTGTCCCACGTTTCCTGAGTGCCTGCAGCGATTGCCTCGGCGAGCGAATAACTCTGCCGTTCGCCAGGCAGTCCTATGCCGATACGCCAGACTCCGTCATCATCTTCATTGGCTTCGATGTCCGCACGGTACGTTGTGCCCTCACGCTCCCAGACGAAGGGCAGAGGCCTCCCGCCCGATGTCTGTATCAGGCTGGTAAGTTCCTCCCAAAACAAAACCTCTTGTCCGGCGATTGACACGATACGATCACCCAATTGCAGCCCCGCCTCCGCTGCCGGCCTGCCAGGCGCTACGTCTCCCACGACACTCGGCTGATTGTACACGCCGAGTCCCAACAGACCGCCGCCGCCACCTTCCTGTACCCGTGTCAAGATGTCGTCCGGCCCCTCAAGGGAAAGGCGCTCGCCAGAACGATCAACTTCGATCGTCAGCGGATCGGCCAAAAGTGGTATGGGCGACGACCCGGTTTCCCCCGGCTCGAACACCTCACCGCCGATCGAAAGAATCCGGTCTCCCGTCTTGAGGCCGAATGTCGTGGCCGCGACCGACCCCTCTTCCACGAAGACCGAGCCGTCCTCGTGGACCAGAGGTCGCATGCTCCCGTAGATAAATTTGAGGCTCGAAAAAGCGGCGGCGGCCAAAAGCACGTTAAATGCCACCCCGGCGCACATGACAATTGCCCGCTGCCAAACAGGCTTCGATCGAAACTCCCATGGTTCAGGCTCGGTGCCAGCGAATCCGTCGTCAAGGCTCTCGTCCACCATGCCAGCTATTTTGACATAGCCTCCAAGAGGAGTGGCTCCAAGGACGTATTCTGTTTCTCCAAACTTCTTGTTCACGATGTTTGGAGGAAAGCCCACCGAGAACGTGTCGATTCGCATTCCGAACCACTTCGCCGCCAAAAAATGTCCCATCTCGTGGACGAAGACGAGAATCATAATCGCCCCGACCACGGCCAGAATCGTCCAGAAAATATCCACTCTTGGAGGGCCGGAGCGTGTAGTGGTAGGAAGCGCAGCACTTGAATTTTTCGGTGCGCTTCAAATTGCCATGGCCCGATCATGTTCCACGACACACCTCCGGGCCGCCCGATCTGCTTCGAGCAGATCCTCAAGCGACGCGTCCGATCCACGCCGTACCTGTTCGAGGGCGTGTTCCACCACAATCGGAATGTCAACAAAGCGCAGTCTCCCTTCCAGAAAGAGCGCCACCGCGCTTTCATTGGCGGCGTTGAGCACCGCAGGCGCCGCACCGCCCGTGCGCAGTGCATCGTAGGCAAGACCCAGACATGGGAATCGTGTCAGGTCCGGCTCCTCAAAATCAAGCCGTCCAAGTCGCGCATAATCTGCGCGCTCATGAGCTGCCGCCCACCGGTCGGGATGGCTTAAGGCGTACTGGATTGGCAGTCGCATGTCGGGCAGGCCCAATTGCGCCTTTGTAGACCCGTCCGTAAACGTCACCATCGAATGAATGATGGACTGCGGGTGGACGAGAACATGAATCTGATTCGCCGCAAGCCCGAACAGCCAATGCGCTTCGATCACTTCAAGGCCCTTGTTCATCATCGTGGCCGAATCGATCGTGATCTTCCGGCCCATCGACCAGTTTGGGTGGATGAGGGCCTCTTCGAGCGTAATGTGGCCAAACGAATCGACAGGCCTCGTGCGGAAGGGCCCCCCTGAAGCCGTCAGGGTAATCGATTCCACGGTGCCTTCAGGCTCTCCTACCAGGCACTGAAAAATTGCTGAATGTTCGCTGTCGACCGGGATGAGCTCAGCCCGACTTTCTGCGGCAATTGTGCGGGCAAGCGCCCCGGCCACAACGAGCGTTTCCTTATTGGCCAGGGCAACCGTCTTTCCCGTCTTAAGTGCCGCCAACACGCCCTTGAGGCCCGCTACTCCGGAAATGGCGGCGATAACAACTTCAACGTCGTCGCTCGCTGCTAGGGACTCGATCCCCTTTTCGCCCGCCAGGACGCGGATGCCGGTACCCGCCAGTGATCGCTCTACGAACGGAGCACGCGTAGCGTCGGCAACGGCGACGTAGCGCGAACGAAATTCGAGGGCTTGCTGTACGAGAAGCTCCGCGTTTCGATTCGTCGACAGCGCGGACACGCGGAGGCGGTCTGGAAACAGCCGTACGATATCAAGTGCCTGCGTGCCGATCGAGCCTGTTGACCCCAGGATGCACAGCGGACGCACTGATTTGACCATCGGATGAGCAAATTCGCAGAACGGACCGCTTTAAAACCTCCCGCACGGTTGCCCAAAAGTACGACATGCGGTGTAACAAGAAAGCGAGATCTTCGCAGAGCCCGATCGATCGAGACGTTGGTATCTACAGCGATCGGTGCTTGTCACTGTCGAATGTGGCAAGCAGACTAGAGCGGTCCGGTTCTGCAGGTTCCTCAGTGCGATGTGCACCAACAAATGGTCCCAATCCACTCCCGGAACAACCGTGCCCTGCCTTTCTTGATGAACCGTTGAATCACGAACCCCGTGAAACCTCTTCCCGTAGGTACCGATACCAGCTGACTATCTTCCCCTCAGCCTTGCTTGCCGCGATCCATGCGGAACCTTTCCTGGACGGTTTGTGCGGTCATTCTGCTTTCTATCTCTCACAATCCTGCTCACTCGCAGCAGGTACAGTCGCGGAGTGGTACTACGAGGCCTCTCATCTCTGGTGCGGACAGCGCGGAGGTGGCCCGATTGCAGCTTGCGGACACGTATGCAAACGCCGCGCAGTACGATCGCGCAATCCCTCTTCTTGAAGATCTCTGGGCCAATTCTCCGGGCACGACGGCCTACTACGTGAAGCTCAAAGAGGCGTACGAAGCCGCAAAGCGCTACGATGACGCAATTGTCCTCGTAAGCAAAAAGGAGCGGTCGTCGCGGGTCGATCACCTGGCACTGCGCTCCGAGAAAGCCCGACTCACGTACTTGAAGGGTGACGAATCGGCTGCGTTCGCGCTCTGGGAAAATGCTTTGAAGAGATCCGCGAAAGACGATCACTCATACCGCATTGTATATAACTCCCTGTTGCGGGTGCGCCTTCTGGGCAGGGCTGTCGCTGTGCTGGAGCACGGTCGCACCGAAATCGGCTCTCCAACATTGTTTCAGACGGAACTGGCATACCTCTACGGCCTTACCGGCGACCACGACAAAGCGATGGGCGAGTACTTCGGCCTCCTTTCGAGTAACGCAAGGCAGCTGAACTATGTGCGAAACCGGCTCTCGCGTGCATTGGAGCAGGAGGGTGCCCTAGAGGCATCAATCGCCGTCGCACGGCAGCGAGTCGCAGCGAACCCACAGAATCGTAGCTACCGCGAACTCTTGGGATGGCTGCACACGGAGGCAGGCGCCTGGCCGGATGCTCTGACCGAAATCCGTGCCGTGGATCGCTTAGATGGAGAGTTCGGGCACGCGCTGTTTGACTTTGCCAAGCGGGCGGCTGAGACCGGAGCATACGACGTGGCCATGGAGGCCTACGACGAGGTCCTCGTTCGGTATCCGGATACGCCGGTGGCCGAAGAAGCTCGTTTTGGGCTTGCCCACATGCATGAGCTCTGGGCAATTACGACACGTGAGCGCACCTTCGACGCAGCCGGTAACAGACAGGCGGCTCCTCACTATGACGCCGCCCTAGAAGCCTATCGTACATTTGTCCAACAATTCCCGGAGCACGCGCGGACCGCGGATGTCATGTACAGTATCGGGCGGCTGCAGCGTGACGTGTATTTCAACGTGGAGCAGGCGGCCGAGACGCTCTCCGATGTCCGGAAACTGTTCCCAGGTACAAAAGCGGCCGACCGGGCGCAGCTTGATCTCGGTCGAATCAGTATCACTCGCGGCAATCTGGAAGAAGCGCGCCTCGTTTTTGCGCGTTTAGCCCACTCCACTGCGTATGATACAATAGCTGAAGAGGCACTGTGGGAGGAGGCGCTCATCCACTGGTATCGTGGAGAATTCGATATCGTACGGGCACTCGTTGGCGTTTTACAGAAGAATACGTCTGAGGACTCGGCCAACGATGCAATCGCGCTGAGACTGCTGCTGATCGAAAACGCGGGACCGGACTCTCTGGACACGCCACTTCGCAAGCTTGCAGGCGCCGATCTCCTACTTCGTCAACGGCGCGCAGAGGACGCGGTGTCTCGCTTGGACGGACTCTTGAGAGAATATGGAGGACATGCCATTGCCGACGACGCTCGCTTTTTGCGAGCTCGCGCGCTCCGCGAAACCGGACAGACCGAAGACGCCATCCTAGCATTTGGCGAACTCCCGCTCATCCATCCCCAGAGCCCGCTGTGTGATCGGAGCCTGTTCGAGGTAGCCGAAATCTCCGAGATGCTCCTCGGTGACCCAAACAGAGCGCTCAAGGCATACACGGACCTCATTATGCGCTATCCTGGCTCCCCGCTTGTGCCGTCTGCACGAGATCGTATACGGGATCTGCGAAAAGACGGTGTATAAGCGGTCATGCCGATGACTCCGCTGCGGATTGCGCTTGCTCTGATCGTTGGCATCATTCCCATCTTGAGCGTGCGCGCCCAGGATGTCTTGATCCCGATGGATTCGCGACAATCGAATCACCTCAAGGCCTACGGCGTGGCCTTCTGGGCATTGGAACGCAACGTCCCCGTTGACTGGCTGCTCAACTACCGCGGCGGCTCATTCCTGCTTAGCGGATTCCATGAGCTTCGAAGCGAGCTGGCCATACGTGGCGTCTATTACGAAGAAGTCTCAGGTGCACAGACAGCGCTGATTATTGCCGACGTCGAAAGCGAGCGGTCAAACACGGCGGTCATGCGCCTGGAGACGCCGCCACGCATTGCCGTGTATGCTCCTACGCAGACGCTGCCGTGGGACGACGCGGTGCTACTTGCCCTGACCTATGCGGAAGTGTCCCACGCAATCATCTACGACGATGACGTGCTCGGCGGAAGACTTGAGGACTTCGACTGGCTGCACCTGCACCACGAAGATTTTACCGGGCAATTCGGCAAATTCTACCAGTACCGTAACACGCCGTGGTACATCGAACAGCAGCGGCAGGCGGAGGACGCGGCGCGGCGGCACGGCTACCGCAAGGTGAGCAACCTCAAACTGTCGGTTGCACAGACAATCCGCCACTACGTTGCCGAGGGTGGATTTCTCTTCGCCATGTGTTCCGGAACCGATACGTACGACATTGCGCTGTCGGCGATGAATACGGATATTGTGCCTGCCATCTACGACGGAGATGCAGTGGATCCAAGTGCCCTGGATCTGATCGACTACTCGGAGACCCTCGCTTTCAGGAATTTTCGCCCCAGCTTCAACGCCTCGGAGTACGAGCACTCCGACATCGATGCCGGAGTACCTCCGCAGCAGCTCCAGAGTCCGCTCCTGGATTATTTCACGCTCTTCGAATTCAGCGCGAAGTGGGACCCAGTGCCGTCAATGCTTACACAGAATCACGTAGCCACGGTGAAGGGATTCATCGGGCAGACGACTGCATTCCGAAAGGAATTCGTGAAACCCGGCGTCGTCGTGCTGGCGGAAGCACCCGGTCGCAACGAAGTCAAATACCTCCACGGCTCATTCGGAGAAGGTACCTTCACGTTCTATGCCGGACACGACCCCGAGGATTATCAGCACTACGTCGGCGATCCGCCGACAGACCTCAATCTGCACAAGAATTCGCCGGGATACCGTCTCATCCTAAACAACATTCTTTTCCCCGCCGCACGAAAGAAGAAGCAGAAGACGTAACGCACAGAACAGGGTCCTTCCGCCAAGCCATGAATGAGAAACAAAAAACGATCTCCGCGTCCCGCTGTGTCATGACGGAAATCGTTCTTCCAAACGACACGAACGGATTCGGCAACATGATGGGTGGACGGCTCATGTATCTCATGGACAAGTGTGCGGCCATTTCAGCGCAGCGACACGCCAATAGAGTGTGCGTCACGGCATCTGTTGATACGGTCGAATTCCGAACCCCGATCAGAGAGGGAGAAATACTGACTATTGAAGGGTGTGTCACACGTGTGTTTCGTAGCTCGATGGAGGTCCAGCTCGTCGTCACTGCAGAAAATGCCCTTGAGAATACGCGCAGGGTGTGCAACAAGGCATTTTTCACGTTTGTGGCCATCGACGATTGCGGCAGGTCGACGCCGGCACCACAGATTTATCCAGAAACGCCGGCCGAACAGGTCCTGTACAATTCGGCCGCCAAGCGGCGGGAGGCCCGGCTCTACCTGTCCGGGCGGCTCAGACTAGAGGATTCGACCTATCTGTTGTCGGATTTGCTCTCTGCTATTGCCTCGTTCGGCGTGGAGGATGCGCCGTCCTAACTGCGGCTCCCGGCATGCTTTACGAGCGAGTACTCATTACCGGAGCAAACGGATTCCTCGGGCAAGCGCTCGTCGAGCTGTTAAGCAGGATGGCACGATACGACGTCCTCGCCACTGCGTTGGGTTCGGAGCCACGCATTCAAGCCTCGTCGTGCGGCTACGTGCCGATGGACGTCACCGACCGAAGAGGAATCCGACGCATATTCCAGGATTTTGCGCCGTCGGTCGTGATAAACTGCGCGGCCATGACGAACGTGGACCGGTGCGAGACCGATCGGGAGGTGTGTTGGAATATTAATGCCGTCGCTGTAAAGGACTTGGCCCGAGAATGCCGTCTCATCGGTGCACGTTTCGTGCAGATTTCCACCGACTTCGTATTTGACGGCAACGGGGGTCCGTATGACGAAGCCGAGCGTCCAAACCCCGTCAATACCTACGGAACAGCAAAGCTGGCTGGCGAGAACGCAGCACGTGAGTGCGGTCTCATGAAGTGGGCAGTCATTCGCACGAATGTCATTTATGGAACCGCACAGGGGTTGCCGCGCACGAATTTTGCACTATGGGTCGTCGAACAACTGTCGGCGGGCCGCATGATTCGGGTCTATACCGATCAGGTGCGTACGCCGACCTACGTTGAAGATCTTGCTTGTGGCATTGAACTCTTGGTGCGTTACGGAAAAACCGGCACATACAACCTATCGGGCCGCGAACTCGTGAGCATGTATGACTTTGCAGGAGCGGTTGCGCACGCGTTCGATCTTCCAAGCGGGCTCATCCTACCGACCGACAGCGGCACGATGAAGCAGGCCGCCTCTCGTCCGCTGCGTACTGGACTGCTTATTCTCAAGGCCGAAACCGAACTCGGCTTTCGACCCCGCTCGATGCAAGACGCACTCAATCAACTCCGTTCACGCCTCGGCTAAGAAACCGTTGACGGACATTCGGTTGATACACCATGTTGGAACTGCACGCGATCAGAG
>JAAXGO010000140.1 GCA_012267425.1 Rhodothermales bacterium | reverse complement strand
ACCGGGGTCCCTACCGCGATGTCAAGTCCCTGGGATCATCACACCTCGGCTTAGCGGAGCACTCGTTCGGAGACGACCTGCAGGTCCTGGAGTCACTTGGCCATACAGTCCCGGTTGGCACGGTCGGATGGTCCAGCCATCCTCTCACGGTACGGCGTATCGAGTTGGGCGTCCGTGAGACCGTGGATGGACGCACGGAGTAGACCCTCGTCGTCGATGTCGGCGTACTCCGTCATCGTTCAGTACTTGTAGCTGCCGGGGAATTGGACGGAGTCATCTAGTGACGACGAGAGGGCGCGCAAACGTGTGCGATATGTGCCCGTCGTCCAGAATGAGCCGGAACGTATACATACCCGAGGCCAGCTTCGGCTCTGCAGTGAGCGTATGTTCACCCGCCGTGTATGCCTCTTCTGACGCTGAGAAAACCCTGCGGCCCAGGATGTCGAAGGCTTCGAGCCGTGCGCGCACCGGGACGTGTGCGCGGAAGACCAATCGGACTACTCCCACAAAGGGATTGGGATAAGCGCCTACGAGTTCGGGAGCCGTGGGAAGCTCATCCAAGTCCTCGGCCGATGTCTGCATAGACTTGGTAAAGCGGACGCGATTGATGTTGGCTCCCTCCTCAACCACTAGGATCTTGAATTCCTGCTCTCCTTCCTCCAAGGAAAGCCCCTTCCGCTCTATCGACACCCAGTTTTGCCACCCACCTGTTGACTCCACCTCGATGTCGTCTCCAAGGCGCACTCCGTCGAGCGTCAATCGGAAGACTCCGTTGCTGTTCTCACTTGCCACACGAACGTCGATATCGTAATCGTGAGCCTCCTCGACCGTGACCGAATAGGTCATCCACTCGAGGCGATTAGTCCACCCGACGTTGAACTTGTAACCTTCTGGGTCTTCCGAGTTCTCTATGTCGACTCCGTCGTTACGGTATTTCGTGCCGCTGTTGCCACCGCCCGGGGTTCCGTCGGTGGCCATGACGTCGGTGTCAGAGTACGTGATGTTCTGATTACCGATATCGTAATCGGCGGCAAAAATGTCCCCCGGAATCACGTGCTCTTTCCAGGGAATCCGCGCAGTGCCGAAATCGGGGTCAAAGAGCGATTTCAACACTCCGGGCTCGGTGAAGCAGGAATCAAGATCCAGATGTTCGGCCATAGAGAACAACGCGTCATACGCCTCGTCGCGGGTTGGACGTTCGGCTCCCTCGTCCCCACGCCAGTATGCGAGGACGTCTTCGTACCCGGGCGCGAACGGAGCTGACAACGGGCTCGTGGTGGACTCGATTTTCTTGTGTGTCCACCAGTTCCATCCGATGTCATGTTCGTCCATCAACTTAACAACCGCATGAAACCACGGATTGGAGTTTTCGCCGGTCTCACCGAGCCACAGCGGCCGGTTGGTGTCGGAGCGCAGATCAAGGAGATACTGGATTGAGTTTTGTCCAATCCCGTTCCAGTACTTGTGGAAGGTGTACACCATGTTGTCGTCGAAGGGTACTTGCAGGTGCTCGTCGAATGTTGTTGCGTAGAAATTGCCTTCGATGAACACGATGTGATTCCGGTCCACGGTTCGGATGCTGTCGGTCATCCGCACGTAGAGGTCCTTCAGATCGCTTCCTGGAATCCCGTCGGGTGTTACCGGCTCGTTGATGAGATCGTATCCGATAATGAGCTTCTCGTCCTTGTAACGCGTTGCGATCTCCTGCCAGATGGCAACGGCCCAGTCCTGGTATGGGTCGGGTTCTGTCCACAGGCGTGCTTCACCGTCACTGTCAGAGATCGGGCCGTCGTTTTGCGCACCGGGGGCGGCGTGCATGTCCAGAATCACGCCGAGGTCGTTTGCTCGACACCATTCAAGGAACGTGTCGAGGAAGTCGAATCCGTCCTCGATGAACTCTTCGGTGTCTGGGTCGAAGAAGTTCTTGTAGTGAAACGGCAGCCGTATGTGGTCATAACCCTGCTCTGCGATCCACTCAACGTCTTTTTCCGCCACATAATGCTGGCGATATTCTTCAAAAAAGCTGTCTGTATCCGCCTCCCCAATGAGATCCACGATCTGGTTGCGGATCGAGGTTGGAGAGCCGCCATCCGGCGCAGCGATGTGCAGCATGTACCCTTCGGGAACGAGCCAGCCTCCGAGGCCGACGCCCTTGATGACCGCAGGAATGCCGTTGCCGTCATGAATTTCTGTTCCTACGACAGTGTAAAAGCCGTTGCCCCAGGTTTCTACTTCATTCAGCGTGAAAGAGAACGTGCCCACCGATACGACCTGGCCGTCGACCTCGAACGGGTAGCCTTCAATTTTGGCTATTGGTTCTCGGGGGGTGGTAGGGTCATTGGGGGAGTCGTACGTGCTACCGCTGTCGGTCCCTGCGTCGTAAACGAATAGTTCCACCTCAACTGTGTCGATCCACTCGTAGTCCTCTAGAAGCGAAAGGCCGCTGACTCCCACGAACCAGTCCGGACTGGGCGCGAGCATGGAAGTGACAGTAACGAGGGGATGGTCTGGCGTAATGGTGAACGTCATCTGGCGAGATCCAGGCGAGGTGCCGATCCCGCCCCCGTCAAGAACGTCAGCTGCCGTCCCGTCATCGATTGCGTCTTCCACTTCATTTCTCAAGGCCGTCTTACTGCCCGTCTCAGCCATGCTCTTGATTCCCGCTGATGCCAGCTCATCGACCTCCCAGAAGGACACGCGTTCGTCGTGCGAGCCGCCGATGAGGCCCGAGAAATGTGGATTCGATGGAAAGTCACTAGGATGTGTGTCTTCGCTCCAGGTAGCTTCAAACACAAGTTTATACGTCGCGCGGCCCTGAGCGAATGCCGTGGTGGCAAGGGCGAGGCAAAACACGACGAGACTGAGGCAGTGCACAATCTTGGTAGGCATGGCTGTGGTGTCGATGTGACCAAACTGCAAATAACCAACTTAAGGACAACCCGTGAGATTTGTCTACTGCGTGGGTGGAATACCAAAGGCCTGAGTCATGGCAAGAAATCTTCTACGTCCAACTCAGACTGTACGATCTGCCGTTTTTGCGGTTCGACGGAACCTGAACATCCTTAGCGTGATTGCGGGAAAATCAAAATCAATTGGTGGTGAGCCAGTCAGTGCTAACGGTCAATATTTTGGGGAATTATATACTTAGCTATGCAACAATCCGCCGCCAGGTCCGTATCAGGGATAGGCCATAACGATATTAAAGCTGGCGATGAAACAGATAGGATCCGGTGGCCCAGGCAAGTCGTTCCGGGAGGGCATATCTCTGATTGAGCTATTCGGCCTGTTCCCTGACAACGATACGGCTGAGTGCTGGCTCGAGGACGTACGGTGGGACGAAAACGGCCCGATGTGTCCACGGTGTGATAAGTGCGACGCTGTGCGTGAGGTCAAGAGCCGCAAGCCCATGAAGTGGTGGTGCAACACGTGTCGGCGCAACTTCAGCGTGCGGAGCGGCACGGTGCTCGCTCATTCCAAGATCCCCTTGCAGAAGTGGGTTGTGGGGATTTATCTCCAGGCCAGCAGCCTCAAGGGGGTGTCCAGCATGAAGCTCCACCGGGACCTGAAGATCACGCAGAAGTCAGCGTGGTTCATGGCCCACCGCCTGCGCGAGGCAATGGCAAGCGAAGCCGGGCTGTTCGGCGGGCCGGTGGAAGTGGACGAGACCTTTATTGGGGGACTGGAGAAGAACAAGCACGCGAGCAAGAAGCAGCACGCGGGGCGCGGAACGGTGGGCAAGACTGCCGTGGCGGGGATGAAGGATCGGGAAACGGGCCAGATCAAGGCCCAGGTGGTAGAGGATACGAGCGGCCCAACGCTCAAGCAGTTCGTGTACGACAACACCGAGTGGAGCGCTACGGTCTACACGGACGAGCACGGCGCGTACCGCGGCATGATGGATGTGGAGCACGAGACCGTTAATCACTCCGTGAGCGCGTACGTGAACGGCATGGCCCACACGAACGGGCTGGAATCCTTCTGGTCAATGCTCAAGCGCGGGTACCACGGGACGTACCACCACATGTCGCCGAAGCACCTGCACCGCTACGTGAAGGAATTCGCGGGACGCCACAACCTGCGGGACAGCGATACGATCGATCAGATGCGCATGATTGCGGCGGCGGCAATCGGGAAGCGGTTGATGTACCGAGAGTTAGTGGGGCAGGCCAAGTAGAGACAGGGGCCTCGCGATACCGTACACATAACCGCATCTGAGGTACGAAGGGTCGCACAAGACTGGTTAGCTGGACGGGTGTCTGGCATGGATCTTGGTTTACCGGAGTATAGGGAACCGCACCTGCGGTGAAGAACCGCCATCGCTAATGGGTACAAGTCGCCGCTTCAAGAAACGGTACGCGCAGCATCCGCTTAACGTCATTAAGCGATTTGAAGCACTGTCTTCAGCAGATCATATTCGCAACGCTGTCGGCGTAATCCAGCGTGTAAGGAGCGATGGTGGCAAGTACTTCGGGAAGGATTCGAAGCGACTGGAGCAATGGGAGCAGTACTGCACTAAGTTGTGGGATTTTCTCATGTGCAACTTATCCAAGCGCAGGTACGGCAATAAGAAAGATTTAGCGGCTGCACTAAGGAAATACATTCAGGAGTTCGAGCACGTGTCTCATCGGTTGCACCAAATGCTGTATGGGGTGGCGTACGATCACAAAAGCGCGAGTCTAGAGCTGACTTGCTGGCTTGAACTGGCCTACAGGCACTCGACGTACGGCATACTTGCGGATTGACGATAAGAAGGAGACGACCAGTGTCTACATGGAGATACGTCCCTTGGGGAAGGAATCGACGACAGTTTTCAAGAAGGAGGAAATGAAGGTGCCCAAGAAGTACAAACACATCACAGAGTACTCGTAAACATGAAAGAGAAAGCGGGCCGTGCCAATCGCACGAAGGAGCAGAACAAGGACGTCCACGAGCGTGCCACCGCAATAGCGAAGCAGTTACTCACCAGCCCGCCGAAGCCGAGAAGGGCTGCGTAGAGGTCCGGAGTGTGCATAGCTAAGTATATAATCCCCATATTTTGGTACCGATCTACGAATCGGAAATTCTCGGGATTCTCCACCCGTGGCCAAACCAACGGCTGACCGTCTGACCTGAGGCAGGAGCCGGATGCATGA
>JAAXGO010000139.1 GCA_012267425.1 Rhodothermales bacterium | reverse complement strand
GGAGGGCGAGAGCGTGTGGCCGATGCGCTGCTCGGTCTCGGCATAGCGGCGGTAGAGGTGCGGACGGAGTTCGGCCGCCCGCCGCAGGTCCGCTGGCGAGGAAAAACGGGGTCGAGCAGCAGCGCGCGGACGTCGACATACTGGCGGTTGGCGGCCGCGGCGATCTGCCGGGCGATCATCGATTTGGCCGCGCCGGGCGGTCCCCAAACAAGCGTGGGCTGGCGGGACTCGACGAAAAGGGCGAGCACTTCGGCAAGCTCGCTCGGGCGCAGCGTGTAGTCGGCGGAGATGGTCGCGGGAAGGGTCATGTGCATGCTTCGGGATGGCAGGGAGGCGGCGCGGCCCGGACACCCTCCGGGGCTCGTTCGACCGCGCCCCGCCACGGCCCACTCCTCTCTCCCCGGAGTCGCGGCAGGTGGGCGAAGTTGGTAGCGTGCCTGAAGGGCGACCGGGCGAGACTACGGGCGATGGCTTGCGGACGGCTGAGGCCGGTCGTAAGGGCATCTATGCGGTCGGCGGCACTAGGCGCATTGCCGCCTCGGCAGGCAGGGTGCTAGAAATTGAGGATGCGAACCTGGAGCGACAACATCGAGGCAGTCGCGCGCGCCCTCTGCGCGAAGATGCTGGCGCATGACGGCGTGACCGAGGAGCAACTGGCGGTCGACGTGGACATGTGGTGGCACCAGGTGGCGGCGGAGCTTGAGTGCGGGGTCATCGACGAGACCGGCGAGTACGTGGGGGGGGCAGATCGACTGGAAGCGGAAGATGGACGGCTACCGCGACTGGATGCGCCGCCATCCCGGGAGCCGTGCGGTCTGGGAGACTGCGCGGTTCGGAGCACCGCTACCGCAGGGCTGACCTCCAACGCGCGTGCTCTTTTTGCGGTGCCAGGAGATGATGCGCCGCGCCTATTCAGGGCTTTGGTCGCGGCGTAATCCCGAGAGTGTTGGCAAGCCGGGCCGCGCCACGGCACCGGATTGCTCGGCGGACACCGGGTCTAGCCGGCCAAGTGCTACATCCCGTGTAAACGGCGAATACAGTGACGGAAGCGTCGCTCACGCAGGAACCGAGCGGAGTTGCCAGGGACGGGATCGAAAAGATGCGCGTTTCGTGCTAACCGTCGAACCGACGCCCGCCTTCGGTCCGCCGAGTGGACCGGGCACGCCGGGAAGACGACAATCCGGGGAGCGAACGGATTAGCAAGACGGACATGGCAGGCTGGAGTCCATCGAGTCCGTCAGCGATCCGTGACAGGAGAGGACTTGGGGATACCTGATGTTGAATCCGGGCGAGATCGTGTGACAAAGGACCAGGCGGCGAGGGGGGATCGGGCGAACGTGACGGCTTTACGGGCGATGCGATCGCTCGATGGAGTCCGGCCCCTCTACATTCTCCCGACGGACCCGCTGGCGGAAGAAGTCTTGATCCCGGGCTTCCGAGCGGCCGGGAAAGTCGATTGTATGGTGGGTTTCTTCTCGAGCGAAGTACTGGCTTCGCTCGCTCCCGGCCTCGCAACTTATATCACCAGTTCCGAGAACAGTTTTCGGCTTGTCGTAAGCCCTTTGCTTCGGGCCGAGGATCAAGCGGCGATAGAGGAAGGGTTGAAATCGGCGGAGGAGATCGCGAACAGGATTCTTGAGGAACTGATCGTCACGGAGGATTTGCTTCAGAACCACACATTGAAGTGCCTGACCTGGTTGCTGCGGGAGAGGCGGATCGAAATCAAGGTCGCGTTGATGAAGGGTGCCCTCTTTCATCCGAAAGTATGGCTCTTCGAAAACTCAGGCGATGTCGTCGCGGCGCACGGGTCAGGCAACGCCACCCATGCGGGCATCCGCAGGAACATTGAGCAGATTGTCATTTCGCGGTCGTGGCAGGACCCGAACCAGCGATACATCGCAGAGAAACTCCACTACGAGTTCGAACGGCTCTGGGAGAGAAAGGATGACAACTGCATCGTCATTCCGATGCCGGAGGCCGTGAAGGAGCGCCTACTGCGTACATACAGTTCGGAAGTTGCCCCGAGCGAGGACGAGTTACGCGCGCTCTACACTCGCGCGAAGGGATTGATCGAACAAGTGGAGCCACCCGTGCCGATTTCGGTGACGAGCGCGGGCTTCAAGATTCCTGACTGGCTGAGATACGAAGACGGGCCGTTTGAGCACCAAGGAAAAGCCGTGAATGCGTGGTGCGAGGCGGGGTATCGCGGCGTGCTGGAAATGGCGACCGGTTCAGGCAAGACGATCACCTCGATGATCGGCGCTCACCGTGTATACAAGGAACAGAAGCCGGTGCTGATCGTTGTCGCAGCACCCTATGTGCCGCTGATCGAACAGTGGTGTGGTGAGATTGTGCCGTTCGGAGTAAGGCCCATTAATCTCACGACGGCAGGCAGCGCGGCAAAACGGGCGAATGAACTGCAAAGACTCAGACGACGTCTGCGTACCGGCCTGTCGGACGTAGAAGTTGTCGTTGTCAGTCACGATACGTTGTGCACCGCGGAATTTCGGGCCGCCGTTGGGGCGTTCGACTGCGCCCGGATACTGATCGCGGACGAGGCACATAACCTCGGCCGACGGTCATTCATCGAGGAACCGCCGGATTTCTTCGAGCACCGGCTTGGCCTCTCGGCGACGCCAATTCGCCAGTATGACGAGGAAGGAACCGAGGCGCTGCTCGACTTCTTCGGGCCTGTCGCGTTCCGTTTCGCTCTTGAAGAGGCGATTGGCCGGTGCCTCGTCGAATACGACTATTACGTCCATGCCGTCTATCTGACAGATATCGAGATGGATGAGTGGTTCGAACTGACGGGCAAGATCAAACAGAATGCGTGGCGCAGCGAAGGCGGCAAGCCGGACGAATATCTAGCAAAGCTGCTGCGGGACCGCCGTGCCCTGCTGGAAACGGCATCGGGCAAGGTTTCGAAGCTGGAGGCCCTGCTTGACGAGGAGGATGCCCGCAGCCTGCAGCACACGCTCGTCTACACCTCGGACAAGGGGCCGGGACAGCTCGATCATGTAAACGACCTGCTGCGGAACAAGCACATCCTATATCATCAGCTGACCGCGGAAGAGACAGGGAACCGCGAGCAGACGAACCGGATCATCAAGTCCTTCCAGGACGGCGAAATTCAGGTACTTACTGCGAAGCGCGTATTGGACGAGGGAGTGAACATCCCTCAGATACGCAAGGCCTTCATTCTCGCAAGTACCACGGTCGAGCGGCAATGGGTGCAGCGCCGCGGACGGCTGCTGCGGACATGCAGCGCCATCGGCAAGACGCACAGTGTGATCCACGACCTGCTGGCCCTACCGCCAGGCATGGAAGAGGGGCTCGATCCCGACGCGCGTGGGCTCGTACGCACCGAGCTACGTCGGGCCCAGGAGTTTGCGGGGCTGGCGAGAAACGCGGGGAGACCGGATGGGCCGCTGGCCACGATAGACAGAATGGTGAAAGCCGCGTACCTGTAAGGTTTTGGGGAAGGGCAGATGCCACTGAACGATAGAAAGATAATTTCGATCATCCTCGAGGAATGTGCTCGGATCGATGAGCGGTGCGACGGCTATCGGGAAGAGCTTATCGAGGTGATTTCCGAGATTCTGGAATATGAGCGCGGCCACCGCGTCTCGGCGACGAACATCCAAAAAAAGATCAACGACAAGTGCAATGCGACTGCACGGTTCCTGGCAACGCAACGCGGGCAGGACTCTGGAACGGAGGAGCTAACCTCATGAAGCTGCTCCGAGCCGAGTTTCAGAACTTTCGACTGCTGCGAGATCTGAGCCTTGAGTTTTCGAGCGATCCCGACCGGAACTTGACAGTTATCCGCGCCGCAAATGAGTCGGGGAAGACGACTATTCTGCACGGCCTTCAGTGGGCGCTTTACGGAGATGCGGCACTGCCGGGAAAAGGCGAGGGGTTTCGCCTGCACCCGATTGACTGGGAAGAGGATGATGGCAAACGGGTGCCGATCACCGCGACGGTCGAATTCGAGTTGACGACGCACCGGCAGGTTCGCGGAGAGATGCGCGAGACCCGGCGGCGTTTCCGCGTGGTGCGATCCGCGTTCGAAGACGTGGACAGCCAGGCACGGCGATCAGCCTCGACGGTGAAGCTGTTCGCGTTGAACGACACGGGCGCAAGTCCTATCGATGCGCCGGAAGCACTGATCAACGACGAGCTACCGCCGGAGCTTCGGGAAGTGTTCTTTACGGATGGCGACCGGGCGCTGAGCTTCATCGAAGCGGACGTTGCAGTGTCTACGAAGCGCGAGCGGGTACAGCGCGCCATCCGATCCCTACTAGGTCTCGGCGTTATCGACGATGCCGTCAAGCACGTGCGCAAAGCAGCGGGGGAAGTAAACAAGAAGGCGAAGCAGGTGGGAACTGGTGGTGAGCTAAATGAAATCGCCTCACGCCTTGAAGAGATGGAAAATAGCCGCGAAAAATTCGAAACCGATCTGGAAGACGCCAAACAACAGTTTGGAGCGTTCGATGAGAAGGTCGATGAAATGGACCGGAAGATCGCGGCTGCACTCCTGAAGGGCGACAAGGAGACACTCAGCAAAGATCTCGATAATTGCAAAAGCGAGATAAAGCGGTTGGACGCTCAGCTCGCCGCTGCGAACAAGGAACACTCGGCGCTCTTTCGCAGCCGTGCGATCGCGACGGACCTTTTGGCACCCGTACTAGATCGAGCGTTTGAGAAGCTCGAAGAGCTACACGACCAAGGCAAGATTCCCAACACGACTATCCCAGTATTGCAGGACCGGCTTGAGGCAGAAATCTGCATCTGCGGTGAAACGCTGGAAATAGGCGATTCGGAAGGTGAAGAGCGGCGCAGACATATCCAGAAGCTGATCGATGACAGCGAGCGTGCCGACGAAATCCAAGAGATCATCACGGACCTGTACTACGGTGCCAAGCCATTGCAGAGCGGCGATGCTTCTGACTCCAGCGGATGGCTTGAAGAGTACACGAAGGTCGTGGAGCGGCGTGACGGCATCCAGATCCTGCGCGACGAAGCCGGTCGCAAACTCCGGGCCCTTGAGCTGCAATTGGACTCACTACCGGATACAGACATTCAAGGTCTTCGAGACACGCGTCGACAGTACAAAGACCAAAGAGACCGCTATTTGGCCAAGCAATCGAGCCTTGAGACACAGCTCTCTGGACTTAGGCGGGAGGGTGAGGAACTGGAATCCAAGCGTAATCGATTGCTACGGGAGCAGAAGAAGGGTGCGCGGATTCTCGCAGAGCTGGAAGTCACGCAGGACGTGATGAAGGTTTTGAGAAGTGCCTATGAGCGGATCACGAACGAGGAATTGCAGAAGGTCAGTGATCTGATGAACAGCATATTCCTGGAGATGATCGGCGCAGATCCGGAACAAGGAGCAATCATCCGGCGTGCCGAAATCAGCCGGGATTTCGACATAATCGTGTACGGACCGAACGACAGGACACTCAACCCGGATCGTGATCTGAACGGGGCCTCACGGAGGGCGCTGACGCTCGCATTTATTCTCGCACTGACGAAGGTCAGCGAGGTCGAGGCGCCGAACGTGATAGATACCCCGCTAGGGATGACGAGCGGTTATGTGAAGCGATCCATCCTGCGCACGGTGGTGCGTGAGAGCGCGCAGCTGATCCTGTTCCTGACACATGATGAAATCGCCGGCTGTGAGGAGATCATCGACCAGGCTGCCGGCGAAGTATTCACGCTGACGAATCCGGCGCACTTCCCCAAGATGCTGATGAATGATCCCGGTGTGGAAGAACGCAAGGTTCTTCGTTGTGAATGCGACCACCGGAACGAATGCGAGCTCTGCCATCGTCACCGCGATGTGCAGGTCGAATTGAAGATGGCCTCATAGGATACAACAATGGCGGACCGCTACTTCAACCCGTTTCAGGCGATTGACGTCAATGTGCCGGTGGAATTCCATGAGGCATTCACTAGGTACTGTCAGCGCAGCGCGGACGCGGTCATTGACCAAAGTCCGTTTCCACGCATGGTCGATCTCTGGTTTCTATCGGTCTGCGTCGCGGCTCGGCTTGGGCTTAGGCCTGCCGATATTGGAAAATATGATACGCGAAAGATCATCGACGGCTCAATCTTCGGCAGTGACCCCTGGCGTGTTCACACATTGATGCTAATTGCGATAGGCGAGAGTGGTGATGTTCAGATTGTATCCGAACCGCGGAAGATGATGGCTCTTGCTAACGGGCTTGCCGTTGCAGGGCTCCCCAAGGTCATTGAAATGCTGAAAGATGGAGATGCGGAGCCGATCTGGAACTTGTCAGACGCTATCGATGAGACACTGAGGAAACCCACACCTGTCTAGCTCTTCGGTACTGGGCAAGCCTGTGTTGACCGATTCCAGTTGGCTCTATTCAAGGTATCACAGCACTAACTTATAGAACTCTCGCGGGGAGTTCAGCAGCCTCTTGACCGGTTTCCCGCCTATATCGCTCCAAGAGTGTGTTTTCTGAGTAATTCTTTGCATTCTTGCCAATCATATACAACATCACTTCTCGCAAAGTAACCTTGTGCCCATTCACAATCGTGTTCCTGTTCGAGTCCCACAAGAGCCACTGCAGCGGAGCTTGATCTAGATCTCGTGGGAGTAGAGCCGCCATTTTAACGGCGTCCCCCAAGCTCATGTCTCTTGTAAGGCGAGCAATTATTCGAGCGAAAAGCTCCAGTCCTAGGGGTCGAAACAATGCTTTGCCACCGTGGCTGCCCCGATACTTTTTTACTACAGCGCTTGTGTCTTGTTTTGAGAAGAATTCTTCGAGCTCGTGAAAGTTGTTTCTTAAATGCAAAAACAGCTCCTGGGCGTAAGCAAAGTAGTCATCGAGTATTTCATCGCTTGGTCTGACCCTTTGCAAGTCCGGCTTTCGTGCCTGTAGACTGGACCGTGCATCAGTAAACAGAATAGTTAGCACATCGTACAAGTTGCCGATAGTAGTCAAACTTGTCGAATTGGCTGTTGGCATATTGTTACTTGCGACTGCAGCAATCCGTTTGTCAGAAAACAACTCGGTGTGTTCTATTAGTCTGCGCACGCAAATTGCCATAACATCGTCTTCATCGAGCGCAATTATGTCACCCTTCGAAACTGGCCTCGCTGTTTTGTTTAGCGTAGTAAACAATCGCCTGGTACGCTCTAGCCCGGAAGAAGTCTTCTTGTGTTCAACAAAAATCACCGATACTTCGTCGTACGGATCACTTTCCAATCCTTCCGAGACCGCCTTCTTGATCCCGGCAAGTCTATGTTGTCCGTCCAACGCAAACAGTAGTTCATTGCCTTGAAGTGTAAGAAATCCAACAGACGCAATTGTGCTCTCCTTTAATTCGCTAAGCTCTTCCTCCTTTGTCTGGCCGCGTACACTAGAAAGTTCGTGCCAGTTCGGTCGGCCACCATACGTTGCAATAACTAGTGAATTGAAAAACCGTTCGGGTTGGTTCTTGAGGTACTCAGCGATTTCGGCGCTTCGCTTCCCCTTTAGCTGTCTTTGGATCATGTCGGAAAGGGCTTTGTTGTTGTGAATATCTTCAGCGTACCTAACTCTGGAACTCAGCTCCCCTAAATCCATCAAACAACAGTAGTACACCCAGTCTCCCATAATGCCCCTGAGCGCTGGAAGGACTATTTCTTTCGTCTTTCGTGTCATCGGTCGAACGCCTTCCGCTTTTGCTTGACGTCAGCCTCCAGATCTCCCTCAGAAAAAGGAGGCATGAGCGCTGTGTTGAGTTGGATTTCTAGTGCCTTGAGATCGTCGTTAGACATATCGTCTTCGACTGGCGCATAAAAGAAATGCAGGACCTGATGTCAAGTTCCAATCATACGTGCAATGCGAGGGCGTTTACGCACTTTGGCTAAACTGAAGTAGTCGCCATATCTTGATCTTAAAGGCCTTTCAGAGTCTTTCCCAGCAATACCCATGTACAGGATGTAGCCGTGTGGCGGAAGCTTTCCATTGTTTACGCACACGGCGAAGGCATAAACTCCCCTCTTGTCCGCGGGGACCTTATGGCGGTCATCATCACCATAGGGAACTGAATGCCAAGCTAGGGGCACGGTAGTGTAGTCACTTTCTATCATCTTTTCAGGAGACAAGGTCATACTGACAGTGAACTTTGCAACTTCGAGAGTTGCTTCGTTAGCAAAGTCAATGAGTGCTTCTAAGTCCAAGAGTACGTCCTCACTATGTCACTTGTGACACGCGATACAAACTTTAGCCTGTCCGTATAGGTCGTCCATGTCCAGGGCGTCCACCTCTGGCCTTAAGGGATTAGGTTGAAGGGTGGAGCGCATCCTGCGAACCCGCTGCTCATGATCTTGTCGAATCTGCGAGATGCGTTCAGGCTTCTCCAATTGTGCAAGAGACTCTCCTTGGCTCCAGGTAAAGGGTGAACCGTGGTCCATGGCAGTCTTTTCGTACGCTTTGGCTTCCTCGAATGCCATGGGATGTTGTTCCTTGAGCCGTACCCATTCGATCTTCTGCTGGAAGAAACAGAAGGTGCAGCCGCTGCGTGTACGCCACGCGTAGTACTTCGGCAAGCCAAGGCCCGCCCCATCGAGAATTTCCAGCACACCCGCCTTATCGACACCGGCTTGCTTGAAGGGCAGCCTAATGACCAGGCGATTGTGCTTCGACGAATAGCCTTCGCGATACTCTTCGTCACTGCGAATCGCAACATAGCTGTAGACGGTGGTGCCGGCCGCGAGGACCGGCCGAAGCCATTGCTCGAAAGGCCGGAGTTTGAGTTGTCGCGTGCACCAGCGCGTTTGCGGCGACGGAAGAAAGTCGTTGTACTGCTTGAGCCAAAAGTCGAAGTCGCGGTCGGGGTTCAGCCGTCGTATCGGCTGTCCGAGAAAACCCTCTAGCCTTCCCAGATACTCGTAGACCTCGGGCAATTCCTTGCCTGTGTCGGTGAAGAAGTATTCGATCTCCAACTCGGGATGATGCTGCCGCATATGGACGGCAAGCGCTGCGCTATCGCGTCCGCCGGACAGGCCGAGCACATGCTTTACGGAATCGTTGGTCATGAAACGACCTTTCTACTGGGTGCCTTGTCCGCGGGCGGGGACTCTTGCATGTAGCGTGTGCTGAGTTTCGCCAGCGCTGCGAGAATGATGCTGTGGCGACTGGTGTCGGTTTCCTCCAGTGCGCCAGCAACACGCTCGACGAGCGCGTCGACGGCCGC
>JAAXGO010000138.1 GCA_012267425.1 Rhodothermales bacterium | reverse complement strand
TCCCAGCACGGCGGCGACGTGGCCGTGGGGCCGGGAGCGAAGGATACGGAAGGCATCTCCGAGTGAGGGAAGCGCGATGCCGCCCTTGAGCAGGATGCGGAATCCCTCGACGAGTTCGTTGGGCCACTTAGACAGATTGGCGAGGGTTCGTTTTTTGACTTTGCCGTCTTCGCGGAAGGACTCGCGGAGGAGGACGGCGGGAGGTGAGTTTCTATTGGGTACTCGTTCTATGTACATGGGTACACAAATCCGCCCATAAATCTCCTTAAGTGCCTTCCTGTGAAGGAGTTACAGCGTCAAATGGCCTGAATTCCGCTTGAACTTCAGTCTAAACCGAAGTTTCAGCGGACCATCTTGGGCTACGGCTGTCCTTGGTCGTTGCGCACGATCTGGATGTCGACGTTCCGTGGGCTTTCTTCCAAGCGGGTGTACTCCAATGGCAGGACCCATATAGGGTGCGAACACTGCGATCCAAGCCAGCGACAGAATCGCCGCTACCGCCCTCCTGAAGACGATTTTTGACCCCGGCCGACCGAATACCCGTCGAAGTCGGAATCCTGATGCCTCCGTGTTATCACACAGCTCCTTTCGCTGCAAGACAGCTCTTGAGCACGGTTCGTTTTCAGCCAGCCAGGTCTACTTCGTAGCGAGCCCGGCATAGAGCTCAATCAAGGCCTGTGCAGAGTACGACCAGTTATACTTCGCTAGGACTGCGCGACGGCCGTTCGCTCCCATTCGCCTGCGCATCTGGGCATCACGGCGTAATTCCATCAACGCTTCCGCCATCGATGCTGAGTCACCGGAATCAACGACCATCCCGCATTCGGCCTCTTGTACGATACGCGCCACAGGTACGCAGTTTGTCACCACCACCGGACGCGAGAGGTACATATAGTGGAAAAGCTTGTGCGGTAGTGTCGTGTCGGTGTGGCCGCTCTTGAGGTGCGGCACTAGGCATACGTCGCTCCCTAGAACGAAACTCTTTATGAGGGACTGCTTCTGCCATCCCGTAAATTGAACGTACTCTGCAACACCAAGTGCTTTCGCCTCCGCTTCAAGGTCGGGTCGTATGCTCCCTTCTCCTACAATCACAAACCGAATCGGACCGTGCGACAACACCGCAGGCAGAGCCTGCATCACAAAGCTAAGCCCACGATGCAGGTCGATGCCTCCCGTGTACAGGACCGTAAATGGGGACCGGATTGATTCCATAACGGAGTTGTCCTCCGCGTATTGATCAAATACCCTCGTATTGACCGTATTCGGGAGTATGGCCACCTTCTTCGGTGCGCATCCGCCGTTCACGTAGCGGTTCTTTCCCTCAGCGGTAATGGCAATTATCCGACTGCAATGCCGAGTCCAGCGCCGTTCAAGCTTCCTCCAGCGCCGCAGACTGACGAACAGTCGGCCCGGCAAGCGAGTACTCCACGCGTATTGCCGTAAGGCGTCCACCCAGCTCTCGTGCAAATCCCCCACTACCGGCAGGCCTAGTTGTCGTGCTGCACGTAGTGCCCCACCGCACATGTACAGGTCGTGTGCGTGAACTGCGCTAAAAGAAATGTTTTTGGCGAGCCGGCCAACTCGCCACGCGATGAACCAAGACAACAATGGCACCGTCCCTGCCAGCCCACGCATGGTATTGCGCATCTTCTTGGGCACGCGGTATCGGACGATGGAAGCGCCCAAGTGAGTATCACGCTCCAGACGTGTGTCTGGAGCAATGGACAAAAGTGTGACTTCAAAGCCTGCGCCCACGAGTGACTCGATCTCGTTCTCCACCCGAGTGTCCGGAGGAAACGGATGATCGAGTAGCATCAGCACATGGAACGCAGGCTTGGCTAGTCCCCGCTGCTTAGTCGCAGTCTTCATGCAATAACTCCGCAATCATCCGGGCTGCAGAGCCACGCGGACCTTGTCCCAATGCATGTTGAGGCCCATTGGGCCTCTTTGCAGCTGCCGCAACAATAGACTCCTCATTGGCGGCCGTACACGTATTCCAGCCGTTTGCAAATGTTTCCGGGTACTCAGTCTCGGTTCGCAAGGTCACGCAGGGAACCTGCATCCAATACGCTTCCTTCTGTAGCCCTCCACTGTCCGTGAGAACTAGGCGCGCATTGCTGCACAACGTGAGCATGGCCAAGTAACCCACTGGCTCCATAAGCACCACATTCCCAGGTGCCTTCATTTCCCCCATTGCTGCCTTTGTCCGGGGATGCAAGGGAAGTAAAACCGGCCAAGGCAGTCGACCGAATGCAGATAGGATGCTGGCCAGGTTGCCTGGTGTGTCCGTATTGGATGGTCGGTGGACTGTTGCAATCGCGTACTCCCGGGCCGGGACAGACGTGATCCGTTCCAACGGCCAGCGCTCTTTCGCGCGCTGTGTGAACATGCGCGTTGCATCCAACATCACGTCCCCTACCATAACGGTTCCTTTAGTCAAACCTTCGGCGGCCAAGTGCTGTACCGCCAAGTCAGTCGGAGCAAAAAGCCACTTGGACAAGGCATCCGTGATGACGCGATTGATTTCTTCTGGCATGCGGCGGTTGAAGCTGCGAATCCCGGCTTCCACATGGGCAACGGGTACATGGCACTTGGCCGCCACAAGCGCACCCGCTAAGGTGCTGTTGGTGTCGCCATAGACGAGAACCGCGTCAAAGGAGCCCGCCGAAGTGAGGTAGGCCTCCAGCCGCTCCATAATGGCGCCTGTCTGGTGTGCATGGCTGCCGGAACCCACATTCAGGTTTTCGTCTGGCGCAGGGACACCTAATTCATCAAAAAAGACTTGACTTAGCAATGCATCGTAGTGCTGCCCGGTGTGAATCAACACTTCCTCAATTCCCACAGCCTTGAGTGCTGGGCTAACCGCAGACGCCTTTACAAACTGCGGACGTGCGCCAACCACAGTGCAGATTCGCATACTGATTTGAGACCAATGATAAAGCGGCCCTTGTACACACGCATCCAGTCCTTGTTCATCCAGCACCTCGAGCCAATCGCTCGAAAGATTGGCGATCTGGCTTGATTCCTGTGCCTAAGTCTGCGTTCGGCCATGTCCGAAGCAAGGGCACCTTGGGCGTGGCAGCGCCTGTTCCAAATAGGCCTTCACGACACTGCGGTTCACATCACCACAAATAAACGCGACAGGGCAGAATCCATACTCATCGTCCGATCGGGACACCACTACCATGTCCAGTACACCGGGCGCCGTGAGCAACACACGTTTGATTTTCGCCGGGACGATGTTTCCCCCACCCGAAATAAACATGTTATATGCTATCTTGCCAACTCCAAATATGCAACCGGCCCGTGCGATAGATACCTGGCCCACATGGATGGTCCGCGCAGTAGGATTTCGCCGGAGTCGGCAATTCTGAGCTCCCCGGGATCGAGTAAAAAGCCAGCTGAATCCAAGCCTTCGCAGCACGGTGACAATGTGACTGGAAAACAGGCCGAATAGCTTAATCAGAGATATGCCTCCCGCAACGCCTTGCCTGGGCCGCCGGATTCTGTCTGTTTCAATATCGTCATGGCCACCCCTGATACGGATGATGCGAACCTAGCAGCAGATTGTTGTATAGTAGAGTCAGTGCGTGGTAACAGACTGCGCCGCGCCTTTCGTTGTACGATGACGTTCGAACGAACCAGCCCACACGTGGATACCATTCTGTGGCGGTGGCTCGCAACTCACTCATTTGTCCCTCACTTGCGGAGTACATCTGTACTACTCTACCGCTCGGACACATCGCCGTCGAGAACGAGCGAATCCAATATCCGTGCCAGTCGTCCGGTAAGGCTACGCCGGTCAAAAGCCATGAGGGCCTTAGCGTCCGCACGCTCCGGCGGCAGGCCTCGACGCACGCGCGCTGCCTGCTGCCAAATGTACTTTTTGATCCCGTCTACGTCGTCGTACGAAAAAAATGCGCCTCCTCCGGTCTTGCTAAGAATATGTGACAGATCGCCTTGCGTCAGCCCGATTCCGAGCACCGGCTTGCCGACCGCCAAATACTCGAACGTCTTGGCCGGTACGATCCCCAGGCTGTAATCCCCAAATCCAACCGACACGGCCAAAAGATCTGCAGCCTGCATGTGGGCAATCGCGTCGGGATGAGACACGTAGGGTATAATCGTTACTCGATCCGAAAGACCCGCTTCCCGATACGCTGCCACTATCGATTGGTCCACGTGGCCGACGAAGCGAACGACAAAATTCATGTCATGCTCGAGGTCCACAAGCGCCCTGACCAACGCAGGTGAATGTTGCAGCGAGGTGAGCGTCCCGACGTGTGCGATGACGAATTCGTCTTTCTTACGAGGCGCCGTAACTCCGCGTACGACGTCAGCAGGATCGTAGCCGTTCGCGATGACCGCTGCGACCTCGATTGGTGCCTTCGTCAAGAGTCCCTTAAGAACACTTGCACTGACGGTAACGACCGCCCGGGCGCTTTCGAGGACCCGCCGCTCAAGCCGCTCGTCGATACGCCGCGCAAATGAACTCCGCGGCAGCTTCCTGTTGTACATGATGTCCGACCACGGATCCCGCATGTCGACGATCCACGGGACGTTGAAGCGGCGATGCAGTCGGTACCCGACGAGATGCACAGAATGCGGCGGCCCAGTTGATAAGATCGCAGTATACTCTCCTGTACGCAGCAACCTGCCGCCGGCTCGAACAGCAAACGGCACCCACCCTATGCGCGCGTCCGGGACAAACACATTCGCTCGAAGCCATAGCCCAAATTTCTGCAACCGTGCGGCATCCGCAGAATCCTTTACGAACCCGATGCCGATCGTGTCCTCCCTGCGAATACCACGCAGTCGTGCGTACACAGAGAACGGATCCCACGAGAATGTCCGCACAACCTTGACTGATGATGGAACGTCGCTTGCCAGCGTTGAGTCAAGATCAGGGTACGCCGCACGGTCGGGGCGTACCGTGAGAACCGTCGGTTGCCAGCCGAACTCGGGCAAATACTTTGCAAACTTCAGGATTCGTTGTACGCCCGAGCCTCCTGACGGCGGAAAGTAGTAGGTAAGTAAGAGTACTCGTCTCACAACCGTCCCGCCCTTCGTGGTGCCGATCGAGAGTTTCGTACCTCTGAATCCTTCACCCGCGCCTCCAGGGCCTGCGGCGTCTGAACCAGGCAAGGCCGAGTAGACTGAGAATGCCGCCGTATACCAAGACCGTCGAAATGTGGCCGAGCAGTCGTCCGCTGGTATAGGCGGGAGGGTCAAAGCGCAATACGACCTCGTGCGTACCTGCCGGCACTTCGAGCGCGCGAAGGAGATAGTTGCCCCGATGGATGGGGACCTCCTCGCCTCCTACCGTTGCCGTCCACCCAGCAGGGTAGAAGACCTCGCTGATCACCAAGAGGCGCGGCAGATCCGTAGTCACTTCCCAAGCCATTTCGCGTGGTCCGTAACGCCGCTTATCAACAATGGCCGTGCTGATGGAATCCAGCGGTGCCGGCTCGAAGCCATCAAGCGGCTCATGGAGGATGACCGTTCGGCGTGGATCAAATGCACGACTTTGAAGGCGCTCCCACGTTTCGTCTGCAGACGGGATCAACTCGGTCTCGCCCACCAACGTGGCCCGATTCAGCGGGTCCGGATTCTCGAGGACGGCCAAGCCCGTTTCATCACCCCTGAAGACAACCTCCATGCCCGGAATCGACCCCCGTGCGATCACGTAGCGCACGTTGAGCATGTCGAGAGCATTGTCGTTCGGAAGCCTGGTCGAGGGATCAATGAGGATGTTCTCCAAGAAATCCTGGTAGAGCCGCAACTTGGCTCCACTATACCCTCCCAGAGATTCGTGATGATACGATGGCCGCCCGTTCTTCGTCTGGTCGTTCTGTTCGAGCGAAAGAACTCGAAAACTTCCTTCACCACCCGACGCCTTCTTTCTGTTAAGAAGATACTGATCCACGTCAAGGGTCTGCACCAAAGAGGCGGGGTCGCTCGCACGGACAAGACGGTCCTCGTTGAAATACCGCCGCCCGACGCCCCATAGGTCAACTCCGATGAGAATGACCAAAACCATTTGTACGGTCCACGGTGAGATCAGCTTCCGACGAAACAGTATGAACACAAGGGCAGCTAGCACAAGAAAAATCAGACTTCGCGCGGCGTCCGATTTAAATGCTCTCCGGCGCGGCGCCACGACCCGCTCACTGAAAAGCCGGTCTGTAGTAGACATCACGCGCTGGTCGGTTTCAGGCAACTCCATCTGTAGTGCGATCTGCTGCCGGACGGTCTCGAACTCCCCGCTTCGCTCGAACCTGAATAGGGAATCACCGCCAAGAAAAAGCACGCCCACGATGCATATCGCTGCACCCGTTGCAATAAATATGGACCGGCCCCGCACGATTTCGGCTCGTGGTGACCTATCGACTCCCAACACAGACGACAATCCATAACCGGCCAAAACCGCCAAAACGAATGCAACTGCGATCAGCCACGTCTCCGGCACACGAAATGCGTCGAACAGCGGAAAGTATTCGAACATGAAACGGTTCAGCGTTTCGAAATGCCTTCCAAACGAAAAGAGTGTCATGAAAACCGCCGCAATGCCAAGTGCAATTACGGCTGGTTTGCGCAGTCGCCACACGGCTATTATGGCCAAAAGAAGTACCACTGCGCCCACGTAATGTGGCCCGCCTGTAAACGGCTTGGGACCCCAATACATCGACGCCCCGCCGAAAGCGTCGGCAATGACGAGAGTGACGATCTCGGCTATGCCCTGACTCCAGCTCATGGCGTAGGCCCACTCCAATCCTCCCGGCGCACCTCCGCTGGAGGCCCCGCGTATGCTATGCGGCTTGTACTCCCAGGTAAGCAAGTACGACTCTGCCGCCATGCACAGAGCCATCAGAGAGCCAAAAACCAAGAATGCGGTCGCCGTAAGAAACCTCCTGGTTTCGCCGTTCCTCATTGCGCCGATTCCCTCGGCAATCCACCAAGTGACGAGAGTAAACGTCACGTAATACGTGATCTGTACGTGGGCAGCCCGCAGATTGACGGCGAGAGCTACCGCAAAGAGCAATCCGGAAAGAAGACCAGGGCGTCGCAGCGTATGGGCGAAAGCAAGTACCAACCACGGCGCGTAGCACAGTGCGACGAACTTCGTGTTGTGCCCGGCGACGAGTATGACAGGCAAATAGGTGGTAAGCCCGTAGGCTACGGCCGTCAACAGCCCGGCAACCTTGTCTCTAGACAGATAGAAGACGAGGGAGTATGCACCCAGCAGCAGGAATATGAAATGAGACACCGGCCACGAAAACGCCCGAAGGGTGTTCGGGATGATATCAATTTGCGGCACTTTCGCGGGGGGCGAGATGACGTATCCGGGCATCCCGGCGAATACGTTCGTTGCCCAGAGCGGCTCCTCGCCGGTTTCCGCCCGGTATTGAATCATTGATTCCGCAGCAGCCCGCCACTGCACGATGTCACCACCAATCAGCGTCTTGCCACTAAACAGTGCCGGGCTCCAAAAAGTGAGCGCGACGGCCACAAGCAACGTGAAGCACACTCCGTGCTGCACGACGCCCGGGACGGCCTGCCAGCGAGAGCTTCGGACGGTACGGCTCCGCGGGCGCTTCTGATAGGCTTTGCGTCTTTTCGCCATCCTGAGGACCGTATTCCGCGACGCCCTGCTACCTATTCGATGACCTTGGGAACGCGGAAAAACTCGCCGTCTGCATCCGGCGCACCTCTGAGGGCCTCTTCACGTGTAATGCGCTCGTTGACCAAGTCCTCGCGCAAAACGTTTGTCAGGTCCAGAACATGGGTCATCGGTGGGACATCGGATGTGTCCAGCTCGTTCAGCTTCGCCATGTAATCGAGAATCGAACTCAATTCGATGGCGAGTGTCCGTTCCTCGTCCTCCGTAAATTCGAGTCTGGCTAAAGAGGCAATGTAGCGGACTTCGTCTACGGAAATTGCCATACCTTCGACAGCGTTTATCAAAGTTGGCACAACAAAAGCCACCTTAACCTGTTCCACGATTCTAGCTTATGCAATCGGTGGACCCGCGTACCGCGAAGACTGATTCAGACCGATTGTCGCCGCACTGACTCGAAAGGCATTTCTATGCCGGCACGTTTTGCGCTCTTTGCGCTCTTTCTCGCCGTCGCTCCATGTAAGGCGCAGAAGTGGACGGGAGCCATCAAGATCGGAACGGCCTATACGACGTTTTCCGGCAACCTCATCGCAGGTCAAACCGACTGGGAGCCCCTGACCGGATTGGCTGCAGGCAGTGCCATCGGGTTTGATTTCGCGAATGGACTCATTCTGCAACTCGACATAACCTACGTACGAAAGGGAGCAGCGGCCCAGATACTGTTTCAAGGAATGCCTGCACGCATCCAATCAGATTTGACCTATCTCGAACTCCCACTTCTGGTCCACGGCATGTTTGAAAGTGGCAGCCGCTTCCATCCAAGGCTCTTCGCAGGCCCCGCGCTCGCTTTTCAGCTGGAGTCCCATCTGACTCACTCGGCGGCGACAGGAGGCGGTTTCATTACCGAGAAAGACGAGTCGATCCAATTAGTGGATGTCGGGGCTGTCGTCGGTGCCGCAATCGACATCGAGAGTGTAGGACAGCGCTTCTTTCTCGAAGCACGATACTACCACGGATTCACGGACATCACTGAGCCGCATCCGGTTCTGGGCGACTCGGAGATAGCCCATCGGAGCCTTGTCGTACTGACCGGAGTCGTATTCTAGCTTATTGGTTGCTTGGCCGAGGTACTACCGGTACCTGCAATCCTAATGCAGCTGGCGGTTTGGCGGAAGAAGCCTGGCTCAAGAGTACCGCATGCGCCGCCTGTGCCATATGGAGCGCATCAACCAGGTCCGGCTCGGTCACTGCGTCGTTTTGCGGAGGGCCGATGAGCCGGACCTTCATCCTGGCCGATTCAACCAGCAACGTGACCTCCTCGCGGTTTTCAGAGTCGGCACCCAGGTATATGACCATGCGAGTCCGATCCACGGGCCAAAGCGGGCTCCGAAAATACTCGCTCAGGCCACTTCTTGAAAACACGGCAAAGAGTATCGTCCTTCCGGGAACTGAACCAAAATTGGCAAATCCGGCATATTGATCGGCCAAAGCCAAAAGTGCCGCCACGTCCGCCGGCCTTCCTAATCTGGTACACACAAGAATGAGCTCGTCAAAAAGCGCTGGATCCTGTCCCGCAACGTAACCCAACACCTGCCCTGTGCCTTCCGCTAGCGATTTGGACAATTCCGCGTCGTCCCCTGGTATCCCCACCGTGAAGCGGGCATTCCCATCGGTGGCGTTCGTCGCCTCGTAGTTCACGACCCACGTCCGGCCAACGCCCGGCTGAAGCTTGAATTCCCGCATTCGCACGGCCACGTAGGCAACCTTTGCGGCGATCCCGTCCGCTCCAGCACCTCCCGCACGCTCTCCCCCAAGGTACTTCACGTGTTCGGCCAGGCGCTCCTCGTCCCATACCGGTTCCCGTGGCGTCGACCTCCGAGGCTCGCCCAGATAGTCGAGCGAGGTACATCCTCCAGTGAAAGCAATGACCAGAATGCCGACGATGCACGCCCTGCTCATGGGATAAGGCCGTGTATTTGCTCAGCTGACCTACGAATCGGCGCGGAGGTTGCGCCGAGTACTGCCCGCGTCGGGGCAAGGCACACACGAAACAAAATCGGCAGATTTCTGGTATGCTCTATTTGGACAAACCTAAGCACGCAAACCCGCATGGTCATGTTCGATCAGGAAAAAGCCAGAATTCGTATGGAAGAATTCAAGGGGACGAGTAGCCAGATCATCGACAAGGTGCGCGAGATCATCCGGGAAGGAAAAGCACGTCGTATCAAGGTCAGGAAGGACGACCGCACACTGATGGAAATTCCTCTGGCCGTAGGAGCCGGCGGGGCCGCCGCACTTGTCTGGCTTACTCCGACGCTTGCGGCCCTCGGAGCACTCGCCGCACTGGTAACGGAGGACCTCAGCATCATTGTTGAAAAGGACGTCGAGATTGAGGTAGACGACATGTAAACGCCGTAGCTGCTGATTCTGGTACGTCCGTGGACTGCACAGTGCCTGTCTCCTACTCCGACGTCGAGGCAGCAGCGGTACGCCTGTCGGGGGTAGCTCGCCGTACGCCGGTAGCAACCTCGCGAATGTTGAACGCATACGCGGAAGCCTCCGTCTTCTGTAAATGCGAGAATCTGCAGCGGGCGGGCGCGTTCAAGTTCCGGGGAGCGTATAACGCATTGTGCACATTGCCGGCAACTGATCGCGTCCGCGGCGTTCTCACGTATTCGTCTGGCAACCACGCGCAGGCGGTCGCGCTCGCCGGCAAACTACTTGGTATCGAGACGACCGTGATCATGCCTCTGGACGCGCCACGGGTCAAACAGTCGGCAACTCGGGACTACGGCGCTAACGTCCTATTGTACGACAGAGACAAATCGACGCGTGAAGAGCTCGCGCGTACAATGCAGCGTGATCGCGGACTTTCACTAATTCCGCCGTATGACCACGTAGACATCGTTGCTGGACAGGGCACCGCGGCGCGTGAGCTGTTCGAGGACACAGGACCGCTCGACGTACTTCTAGTCTGCTGCGGCGGAGGCGGGCTACTTTCCGGCTCCGCCCTGTCTGCCAAGGCGCTGTCACCGGGCTGCCGTGTAGTCGGCGTGGAACCCGAGTGCGCCAATGACGCCACGTTGAGTTTTCATTCAGGTTCACTTCACGTAGTCCATAACCCGGATACGATCGCCGACGGGGCACGGACGCCGTCACTCGGGCAGATCACGTTTCCGCTCGTTCTGCGGTACGTGGACGACATGGTTACTGTATCCGAGGATGCCATCGTGGACGCGATGCGATTCCTATGGGAGCGCATGAAGCTGGTCGTGGAGCCAACGGGCGCACTCGCGATTGCAGCTCTTCATTCCGGTGTCGTCCGGGCCCCGGGAATGCGTGTCGGGACAATCCTGAGCGGAGGCAACGTCGATCTCAACGACGCGCTCAGAATACTGTCACGCTGATCCGTCGGTCATTCTGACCCATTCGCCTCCCACTTCCAGTCTCGGAATTCCTCCAGCCAGGAATGGGCAGTCAAATCGTGCTGCAGCGGCGTAATCGAAACAAGTCCGGTCCGAACCGCCTCCACGTCCGTGGAATCGCCGTCGTCAAGATTCACGAAGTGGCCGGTCAGCCAGTAGTAGGCCCGATCCCGAGGATCCCTTCTTTCCACGAACCCCTCCTCCCAGCGTGAGTGGGCCAACCGGGTGACCGCCACTCCGCGAATGTCGGCAAGCGCCGGGATATTCACATTCAGCAGGATGCAGCGCGGCAGCCCGACCTTGAGGACCTGTTCTACGATAGTCTTCGCATACCTAGCCGACATGTCGAACGGATACGCCTCATTCGTACAGAGAGAAAAGGCAATTGCGTCAATGCCCAGAATCGACGCCTCCGTAGCTGCGCTCACCGTACCGGAATAGAGCACGTTGACGGCAATATTCTCCCCGTGATTGATACCGCTTACTACGAGATCCGGCTCGCGCTTCAGGATCGTACTCAGTGCCAATTTGACACAGTCCGCAGGCGTGCCAGTAACGGCATACGCTTCCGCCGTGCCCGACGGGACGTCGAAATTCCAAGGGCGCACACGGACGGGCTGGTGCACCGTGATGGCATGCCCTACCGCACTCTGTTCGTCAATGGGTGCGACGACAACGACCTCTCCGACCTCGTCCATGACCGAGGCTAAGGCAGCAATTCCCGGAGCGTCGATTCCATCGTCGTTGGTGACCAGGATAAGTGGCCGCTTCTCGTCTGAGCCGTTCGCCATAGCCCCTAATAGCTCTCGTCCGGTCCCGGAAAGGCGCGCAGTCGGACGTCAGCGACGAAGGCGCGCACTGAGTCCGAAATGGTCTCTGCCAACCGAGCATAATGCCGCACGAAGCGCGGATTGAAATCCGTCGTTAAGCCCAATGCGTCGTGCGTGACCAGAACCTGCCCATCACAGTGTACGCCCGCTCCGATACCGATCGTGGGAATTCCGATCGATCGTGACACCTCGCCGGCCAAAGAAGCCGGAATCTTCTCCAGAACGACAGCAAAACACCCCGCCACGTCAAGCAGCTTAGCATCCTCGCGCAAGCGGTCGGCCTCTTCGGCGGACTGCGCACGTACGCGGTAGGTGCCGAAGCGGTAGATACTCTGCGGCGTTAGACCAAGATGCCCCATGACCGGGATGCCCGCGTCCAAAATGCGCTCCAACGCCGGCACCGTAGCCTTTCCTCCTTCGAGCTTGACGGCATGGGCCCCGGTTTCCTTCATCACGCGGATCGCGGAATTCAGGCCCTCTTGCGAGTTGCCCTGGTAGGATCCGAACGGCAAATCTACTACGACAAGTGCCCGCGTCACGGCACGAACCACACACTGCGCGTGGTATATCATCTGCTCCAGCGTTATCGGGAGCGTCGTCTCATGGCCCGCAATGACGTTGGACGCCGAATCGCCCACGAGGATGACATCGATTCCTGCCCCGTCCAGTATGCGTGCCGACGTATAATCGTAGGCCGTGAGCATGGCGATCGGAATCGACCGCGCCTTCATCTCCTTGAGCGTCTGCGTCGTTACACGCTTGACGTCATCCATAGAAAGATGTGCCGTAGACGAATACATCCCGAGACCGCAAGGTACAACCGATACCGGCTGTTCCCGTCGAGCAAGACACGCGCACGCACCGGTATCGGCGCACGAAGATCCGGCTAATTGTCAGACACTGGATCGTCACCGACGTCAATGCCCATCTCCCGCGCTACATCGATCGTAATGTCCACAATGCGATCCTCGTTCGCATACAGTATGACTGGCTGCGTCGGACCCACCTGAAAGCGAAGAACCAAATCGAGACCCTTCTCCGCCGAGACCTTCTTTATGGCCGCATCTACTCGTTCGAAGAGTGGACTTAAGAGCTCCGCTTCTCGCCGCGCCAGATCTTGCTCGGCCTCCGCGGCTTTTTCCTGAAGCTCCTGCTGCAGTTGGGCAAGCTCCCCTTCACGCTCCGTACGCCTGGCCTCCGACAACAGAGGTTGCCGCTTCTGGTACGTCTCGACCTGGCTCTGAAAATCCTCGGCCAGGGTCTGCAAGGACAGCTGACTCGATTCATACTCCGACTGCAGCTGCTGCTGTATGGTGCGGTAATCTTCCAGATTCTGAATCAGTATTTCGTGGTCCGTGTAGCCGATGCGCAGTGGAGCAAGCAGCTGCGCCGTTGCGGCCTCCACCCCGAAGAGGAGAAGAAGTACCGGTACGACAAAGTGAGTGGTTCGGAAGGACATATTTGATGGTTGTGGTTGTCTTCTTACAAAACGTGTGACTTACTGGCCGATGTTCGATCTGGTTGAGGCATCCACGTCAATGCCGAGTTCCTCAAGCACCAGAAGGCTAATGTTGTGCCTCTCGATCGCGAACAGGAAGAGAAAATCGCCGCTGCGGTCGAACACATAGTCGTAGTCTTCCGCCTCCGCGACTGTCTCGACTGCTATAAGTACCTGCTCCTGTATCGGGCGCAAGAGCTGCTCCTGCTGCTTGAAAAGCTCCCCATTCGGCCCAAAGTAAAGATACCTAAGGCGCTCGACCTCTTCTTCGGCAATGACGATTTCCTGCTGCCTGCGCTGGCGCTCATCCTGCGTGTAGAGCAGCTCGCGCGCCTGGTATTCGCGATATTTGTCGTCCACTTCTTCCTGCATTCCCTTCACCTCCGCTTCCCATTCCTGAGCCATCCGATCGAGCGTCTGCTGCGCAGTCGCGAACGCCGGAAAGCGCTCGTAAATGAAGTCCGAGTCTACATAGGCGATTTTGTGCTGGGCAGCGACGACGCCCGGTACCAGCAGCAGGCCCAGAAGCGCGAACTTCGGCAACGTTGATTGCATGTCCAAGCGGTCGATGTCAGTTGAATCCCTGGCCGATTGAGAATTGGAAACTCCACTTGTTTGATCCGTCGTGCTTGTTCTCTTGACCGCTAACCGGCGTGAATTCATCGAAGTTGTATCCCATGTTTATCTCGAGCATACCGAGGATCGGCAGAAAAAGCCGCACACCGAGCCCAGCCGAGCGATACAGCTGCGACGGATTATACGTATCGAAGTTGTCCCACGTATTCGCCGCGTCCATGAACAAGTGTGGTGCCGCGGTCAGCTGCGCCGTCTGAACAGCAAGTAATCGCAGCTCCGATGTGTACTTGTTCAGGATCCGACCCCCGATGGCTTCCGTGCCCAGTCGCGGGCCTAGCGATCTCGCCGGGTAGCCGCGCATGTACACGATGTCCTTGCCGAAGTTATTGTAAAAACCCTGAACGTCGAACGGGGAGCCGCCGACAACATAGCGCTCGAAGAGGACGTCCTCACCCGTGATCGAGCCAATATATCCAAGGTCGCTCTGGAAACTCATCGTCAGCTTCCGGGCCAGCGGCACATTCCAACTCGTACTGAATTTCCATTTATGGTATTGAATGAAATTGCCGATCGGCAGCGCGACGTTTGCCGATAATACAAAACTGGATCCTGAAGTCGGGAA
>JAAXGO010000137.1 GCA_012267425.1 Rhodothermales bacterium | reverse complement strand
CGTCAACAACATCAACACGCACGAAGGGGGAACGCACATTACAGGGTTCCGCAAGGCACTTACGCGGACGCTCAAGGGCTACGCGGACAAAAACAACCTGCTGAAGAATTTCAAGGACGATCTGTCGGGCGACGACTTCCGCGAAGGGCTCACAGCCGTCATTTCGGTAAAGGTGGCCTCTCCCCAATTCGAGGGTCAGACGAAAACAAAACTAGGCAACTCCGACGTAAAGGGTGTCGTCGATCGCGTCATTGGTGAACGCCTCAAGATCTGGCTCGAAGACCGTCCCCGGGAGGCGAGGCGCATCATTGACAAGGTGGTGCTGGCGGCGACCGCACGGGCGGCCGCCCGCAAGGCACGCGAACTCGTTCAGCGCAAGAATGCGTTTTCGACTGGAGGACTTCCCGGCAAGCTGGCCGACTGCTCGTCCAGGGATCCCAAGCAGTGTGAGCTGTATCTGGTAGAAGGAGACTCGGCGGGCGGATCGGCAAAACAGGCGCGCGACCGGCATTTCCAGGCGATCCTGCCACTACGGGGCAAGATCATCAACGTCGAGAAGGCCCGCTTGGACCGCGTACTGGGAAGCGAGGAGATCAAGAACATCATTACGGCACTCGGCACAGGCATTGCGACGTTGGACGAAGAATTCAGCGTCAAGAATCTGCGCTATCACAAAATCCTGCTGATGACTGACGCCGACGTGGATGGGGCACACATTCGTACGTTGCTACTCACCTTTTTCTATCGGCACCTTCGTCCGCTTATCGACCAGGGATACATCTACATTGCGCTGCCTCCACTCTACCGGGCAAAGCAGGGCAAGGCCGAAAAGTACTGTTGGACGGAGAAGAGCTTGCAGGAAACTGTCGCAGAAATGCAGGCCGACAAGAAATCGAAGGTCACGGTTCAGCGCTACAAGGGGCTCGGTGAGATGAACCCGAAGCAGCTGTGGAATACTACGATGGATCCCAAAACGCGACAGCTCAAGCGTGTCGCAGTCGAAGATGCAGTCGTGGCGGACCGACTTTTTTCCACGCTGATGGGAGATGCGGTCGAGCCCCGGCGCAAGTTCATCGAACGCCACGCCAAGTACGCCACACTGGACATTTAAGGAGCACCCATGCTGCCGGATGTGAGTGTCGTGGTGCCTGTCTACGAGGAGGCCGAATCTCTTTCCGTACTCGCCGATGAAATTCGTGCGGCATGCACGGATGCAGGGCTTGTATTCGATGTCTGGCTGATCGACGACGGATCCAGGGACGACTCCTGGAACGTCATAGGAGCCCTCCACACCGGCGACGCACGTTTCAAAGGAATTCGACTACGACGCAACTATGGCAAAAGCGCCGCGCTGGCGGCCGGTTTCAGCGAAGCGGAGGGGCGCTGCGTGGTTACGATGGATGCCGATCTGCAGGACAACCCTGCCGAAATCCCCGCCCTCGTGGCCATGATCGACGAGGGATTCGACTTGGTGAGCGGTTGGAAAAAAGTGCGACGCGATCCGCTCAGCAAGACGATCCCTAGCCGGCTGTTTAACCGTGTTACACGACTCGTTTCCGGAATTCGGTTGCACGATTTCAACTGCGGGCTCAAGGCCTACAGGAGAGAAGTGGTCCGAAGCGTCCGCGTCTACGGAGAAATGCACCGCTATATACCGCTTTTGGCCAAGTGGGAGGGCTACGAACGTATCGGAGAAAGAATCGTCGTGCATAGACATCGCCGCTTCGGGCGTACAAAATTCGGTATCGAGCGCTATTTGCGCGGCTTCCTGGATCTGATTTTGGTGGTGTTTCAAACCCGGTTCGCTGCCCGTCCCATGCACTTTTTCGGCACTCTCGGCACCGTGTCATTCCTAGGCGGATTTGCGATCAGCCTATGGCTGTCGATCGACAAGATCGTATACGGCAATCCCATCGGTGATCGTCCGCTACTGCTTATGGGTGTACTGTTGATCATCGTCGGAGTACAGACATTCTGCACCGGGTTTCTTACCGAAACTCTGCTTCGTCGGCGGATGGAGCAATCGCCCCCATATGAGATCACCCGAATACTGAATTCCGCTGCTGGACACGCAGAGCCTGATTGAAGCATGGACCACAAGAAATTTGTCTTGGTCGGTCCGTTTTCGCCGTACAGGGGAGGGATCGCAGACTTCTCGAAGCAGCTGTTCCACGGTCTGAAAAAGCGAGGCCACGACGTCGAGGCTGTCACATTCACGCGGCAGTATCCGAAGCTTCTTTTCCCGGGAAAAACGCAGCTCGAAGAGGAAGACCAAGAGCCTGCCACACGACTGTTGGACACGGCCAATCCGTTTACGTGGTCAAAGACCGGACGATACGTGGCCCGTTCGTCGCCGGACACCGTCGTATTTCAGCATTGGATGCCATTTTTCTGCCCATCCTTTGCTTCTGTCGCCAGTCGGGCGCGTCAGGCGGGAGCCTCCATCGTCTGCGTCGCTCACAACGTGGACGGGCACGAAAAACGCTTGGGTGACCGCTATCTGACCCGCCACCTTCTCGGGAAGGCGAACAGAGTCGTGGTCATGTCAGAAGCCGTTGGCAGCGAAGTACGTTCCCTTGGAATCAAGGCAGACATTCGGCGTGTGAGGCACGGCATCTACGACCATTTCGGTCAAGGTGTCGGTCGCGCCGAAGCGCGTGAGCGCCTCAACCTACCTGCCGACGCGAAGCTGATGCTCTTTTTCGGTTTCGTCCGGAAATACAAAGGGTTGCGCGTCTTGCTGGAGAGCATGCCGGGCCTTCTGCGTGCCATCCCGAAACTGCGTCTGGTCATCGCCGGAGAATTCTACGACGCCCCGGCACCGTACCGTGCGTTAATAAACCGCCTCGGCATCTCCGACTATGTCATCGTTCGGGACAATTACGTACCGTCGTTCAAGGTGGCAGCGTATTTCTCGGCCGCTGACGTCGTCGTGCAGCCCTATCTGTCGGCCACACAAAGCGGCGTCGCGCAGATCGCCTTCAACTACGACACGCCGGTCATCGTAACTGACGTTGGCGGCCTGGCCGAAGTCGTGCCCCACGAAAAAGCGGGACTCGTCGTAAGACCGGACGATCCGCACGCACTGGCAGATGCCGTCGTGAGGTACTTCATGGAGGGCATGGCGGAGCGGCTCACCGATGGCGTACGTCGGGAAAAACACAAGTACGGCTGGGAGCGGCTCTGCGATGCTGTAGAATCGGTCGGAGAACCGGACGACGAGTAAGTATGCGCTACGATCCCATCAAGGACCGTATGAGTGCGTTCGTGCGCGGGCGTCCGGTCCTTCAGCGTGTGTTTTTCGTACTGTTGCACCTGATTTTTCTTCGGTCCTGGTATGTCCGGCGCGCGTTGCGATCTGCTGTCGGAAGGATGAACGGGCACGTGGAGGTACTAGACGCGGGAACCGGCTTCGGGCAGTTTACCTGGTTCATAGTGCGCAGTTTTCCGTCGGCGCACGTGCTGGCGGTTGACATAAAGGAAGATTATCTGGAGCACGCCCGTGCGTTTTTCACCCACGCCGAATGCGGGCGCCGCGTCCGCTTCGAGCGCGAAGATCTGACGGATCTCCGCGCAGACGGACCATTCGACTGTATCTTGTCTGTGGACGTTCTCGAGCACATCGAAGACGACAGTGCCGTCTTGCGGCATTTTGCACGCGTTGCACGTCCGGGTGGAGTCATCCTCATTAGCACACCGTCGAATCTGGGCGGCTCGGATGCGCGACACGCCGCCGACGTCAGCTTCATCGACGAGCACGTACGCACAGGGTATGGCTTGCCCGAATTGGAAGAGAAGCTGCGAGATGCAGGACTTGAGATTACGAGCACCTCGTACACATACGGGCGCTGGGGGTCAGTGGCATGGAGGATCCTGATAGGGTTCCCCATCGCTGCACTTAACAACTCCTGGGCGTGGTTCCCGCTGCTGTTGCCGTACTGGGCGCTGGCACTACCCGCGGGGTTGGTGCTCAACGCGATGGATGTGCGTGCGAATAACCTGGAGGGTACCGGACTCTTCGTTGTGGCGCGAAAGCCCAGGTAACCTTGTCGCATACAGCGACGGTCCGTAATTTTTAGCGGGCGCTTCTGGACGCCCGCTCTCTATTTAATTGAGGGAGCGCACCGTGGAGACCAAGTACGTATTCGTAACCGGCGGCGTTACCTCATCGCTCGGTAAAGGGATCTTTTGCGCCTCGGTCGGCAGGCTCTTGAAGGCTCGGGGGCTAAGGGTAAGTATCCAAAAGCTCGATCCGTACATCAACGTGGATCCGGGCACGATGAACCCCTACGAACACGGGGAGGTGTACGTAACCGACGACGGGGCGGAAACGGATCTCGACCTAGGACACTACGAGCGCTTTCTCGGACACGCAACAAGTCAGGCCAACAACGTCACGACCGGCCAAGTCTACAGCGAAGTCATTAACAAGGAGCGTGCAGGCGCATATCTCGGAAAAACCGTCCAGGTGGTCCCGCACATTATCGACGAGATCAAGCGCCGGATGCTTACACTAGGCGAGCACGGCGAATTCGACGTCGTGCTGTCAGAAATCGGTGGCACCGTCGGCGACATAGAAAGCCTCCCCTATCTGGAGGCCATCCGCCAGCTTCGCTACGAGCTCGGTGCGTACCACACGCTCGCCGCTCATCTGACGCTCGTACCGTATTTGGCAGCCGCCGGGGAACTCAAGACAAAGCCGACGCAGCATTCGGTGAAAACGCTGTTGTCGTACGGACTGCAGCCGGACCTGCTGGTATGCCGCTGCGAGAGGCCGCTGAATGCGGACGCACGGCGCAAAATCGCACTGTTTTGCAACGTCGGTCCAGAAGCGGTCATCGAAGCGATCGATGCAGCGACGATCTACGAGGTTCCGCTCATGTTGGCGAAGCAGGGCGTGGACGATCTCGTTCTTGAACGGCTGGATCTTGCCCACGCGCCCGGCGAACGGCACCTGTCAGATTGGATGATGTTTCTTCACCGGCTGAAGAGTCTAACCAGCAGCGTGCGGATCGCCCTCGTCGGCAAATACGTCGAGCACCAGGACGCCTACAAGTCGATAACCGAGAGCATTATGCTCGCCGGAGTTGAAAGCGGCGTGCACGTTGACGTCGAGTACGTGCTGTCGGATGAACTGGACAACCGAAATCTCGAGGACGTCCTCGGCGGTGTCTCCGGTATTATCGTAGCTCCCGGTTTTGGTGGGCGCGGCATCGAGGGCAAGATCTCCGCCGTCCGGTGGGCGCGTGAACGAGATGTCCCATTCTTCGGCATCTGTCTCGGACTGCAGTGTGCCATCGTAGAATTCGCACGCAACGTCTGCAAGTTGACGGATGCACACTCGACAGAATTCAATGCGGAGACTCCGCACCCGGTGATCGATTTCATGGAGGAGCAAAAGGGGATTCTACAGAAGGGGGGAACGATGCGCTTGGGAGCCTACGACTGCCACTTGGTGGAAGGCTCGTGTGTCCGCGCCATCTATGGCGAAGCAGACGTCCGCGAGCGCCACCGCCACCGCTACGAAGTCAACAACCACTACCGCGATGTGCTCGAGCTCTTCGGAATGCGCTTTTCGGGTCTCAACCTGAAGCGGGATCTTGTGGAGATCGTGGAGCTTCCGGGCAAGCGGTGGTTCGTCGGTGTCCAATTCCATCCCGAATACCGCTCCACCGTAGGACGACCTCATCCGCTGTTTGCGTCCTTCGTAAAGGCGTGCGTGTCCTACGCCGCAGAGACCGAAATCTTCGAACGCTTCGTCGGCAATCGAGTGGTTCAGTAGGTCAGCTCTTAGAAGCGGCGCAATAAACTGATTACCGGACCGACCACGAAGTAGCCGGGATCACGAACCGAAAACACTTCTTCGGAATATGTACGGTTCGACGCGCGAAGACGAAGCATCTGACGCTGCCGGTACAGGCGGCGAACCCGCAGTTCCTCGCCGACGAGACAGGCCGCTAGTTGGCCCTGAGGCAGCCGCTTCCAGGATTGCTCCTCGACCACGACAAAGTCACCCTTGCGGATTCCTTCCTGGATCATTCCGTCGTCTGCACTGCGCCCGATGAGGCTCCGGTCGGAGGAGCCGGGCCGCAAGAAGAATGGATCAATGCTGAAATAGGCCACCGGCCTCATACGCACTGACGCCGGGTCACGGCTGCTGATCCGGCCTACCAATGGCAGCGTAGGCGGGCCGTCGTCCAGCGAGAACGGATCCTCGGTGTCGACGATACGGAGGCCACGTGCCCTCCGCGGTTCGCGCTCGATGTAGCCCTTCCTTTCGAGTGCCTTGAGCAGCTTTACTACAGCATTCGGGCTGCGGACCCCAAGTTCGGTTCCCATCTCCTGAATCGTCGGCGGCGTGCGCCGATCCCTGATACAGCGCCGGATGTACTCGAATGCATCATTCTGACGCTCCGTCAGCGGTGTTCGCATGGTGTGGGGGCGCGTGGTGAAAACCGATCATCGCTGCAGGTGAATATACTTACACCCTATGCCGTCGTTTCAAACAAATAAATATGTATACATGTATTAAACATTTATTAGAATCGTCAAAACAGTGTTCTGCCGAGGAAATCAGTACTTGAACTAGGGCATGCCTGCCGTAGATTGTTTTTCCAGTGGGGAAAAGTGGGGAATTTGCCCATACGAAGTGAGACAATAACGTGCCGGGATTCAAGGGACAAGCGCTGTACAAGGTGGACTCGAAGTCTCGGGTTGCGATTCCTGCCAAGATGCGCAGTGCGCTTAACCCGGAGGCTATGAGCACGTTCACGATTACCCGCGGATTTGAGCAGTGCATTTATCTCTATCCGCTGGATCGCTGGTCCGCCATGGAAAGCAAAATAGCGGCGCTGAGCCCGTATGACCACCATGCACGCGCGTTCACACGGCTGATCATGATGTGGGCGGAGGAAGCGACGCTCGATACCCAAGGTCGCGTGACGCTGCCGAAATCGCTTGCCCAGTACGCAGGCATCAGGCAGCATGCCCTCATTCTGGGCAGTCTCGATAAGGTCGAAATCTGGAATCAGCACACGTTCCAGGCTTACCTCGAAGCACAAACCGAAGATTTTGAAACGCTCGCACAGCGAGCGATGAGTGCCTGATGGCACCACGCGAGCCAGCGGCGGACTACGCCGGTTCGTTTCACGTACCCGTTCTTTGTCATGCTGTTGTGGAGGCACTAGTGACGTCGCTGGGCGGACCGTACGTCGATGGGACGCTTGGTGGTGGTGGACACACCGCCGCGCTTCTGGATGCGGGAGCGACGGTTGTTGGCGTTGACAGGGATAGGGAGGCGATAGATGCAACGAGGCGCCGCCTCTCGACACGTGTGTCAAGCGGGCAATTGCGCACGATCCACGGCAATTTCGCTGAACTGGAAGCGCTCTTGGCGAACGAGGGCATTACAGGTGTCCGGGGTCTGCTTCTGGATCTCGGTGTGTCGTCGCACCAGATTGACACCTCGCGCCGCGGATTCAGTTATCGCATCGATGCGCCTCTTGACATGCGCATGAGCAGTGACGAGGATCTCGATGCTGCTGACATCATCAACCGGTGGTCGGAAAGAGAGCTTCGACAGCTGCTACGTGAATACGGAGAAGAGCCGCGTGCAGCGCGAATTGCGCGCAAGGTCGTAGCAGCACGTCCCGTGAATTCAACTGGGCAGTTGGCCCGAATCGTCCGCGCAGCGGTCAACATACGACGCGAGGCGAAGACACTGTCTCGCGTTTTCCAAGCAGTACGCATCGCCGTCAACGACGAACTGCGCAACCTGGAAAAAGCACTTCTGGCTGCTGAACACATTCTCGAACGCGGCGGACGGATGGCGGTCATCAGCTATCATTCGTTGGAAGATCGCCGCGTTAAGCGCACGTTTCGATACGGCAATGTGCGTGGTGAACCCGTGCGCGATGTGTTCGGCACGCCAATTTCGCCGTGGCGAGCCATGACACGCAGGCCAATTACTCCCGACGATCGGGAGATCGTGGCCAATCCGCGCGCCCGCAGTGCACGTCTTCGAGTGGCCGAACGTACTTCCACGACAGCGACTGCAACGGCATGCTAACGACACATACATACAGCCGACGAGCTCTCCGTGCAATTGGAGAGTTGCGCGAGCTTCAAGTTTTCGAAGAGCCCGCTAACCCGCGCTCAACGGTCGTCGTGACGAAGATCTCGACGACTCGGTTTGCCTCCGTCCTGTTCCTTGTGGCGAGCATCATTACGCTCTACATCGCGCACGTATACGCCACGCAGGATCTCATCGACGAACTGCAGCAATTGGGGCGGGATAACCTGCAACTCACTCTGCAGCACAACAGACTCAAGGGTGCACTCGACCAGGCCACAGGACCTGCCGTGATCTACCGACGGGCCGCCGAATTGGGCCTTGAGGACGGTTTCACGTATGGGTCCCCGATTGTGATTCCCGCCCAGTAGACAGACATCGACGTGGGTGTAAAAGACCAAATATTAAGTCGCATGTACGTCGTGCTGACGTTTCTCGCCGTCGTGCCGCTGCTGGTGGCCGTTCAAATGGTGTGGGTCCACCTGGCGGAAGGCGAGGAGCTGCGTGCTGAAGGCCTCCGGCAGGCGCGGTCGGAGTCAGTATTGCCGGCCAAGCGTGGCACTATTGTCGATCGCAGCGGACGCGCACTTGTGGTCAACGTGCCTCGGTACGACTTGGCGGTAGATCCCACGTTTCCAGGTTTTGACGAGGTGAGTGCCGAATTCTTCGAACGCCTTGCCTCTCTTACACACTCGAGCGCGCGCAGCTATTGGAGACGGGTCAACGAGAAGAAGGGCTCGAAGTATGTGCGTCTAGCATCACTAACAACTGCAGAACGCCTCAGCGTTGATTCCTGGGACATGCCAGGTGTGATTCTAGAGCAGAGATTCCGCCGCCGCTACAATTTCGGCACTACGGCGGCGCACGTTCTGGGCCACGTCGACATGGACGGTCGGGGGACGGCAGGTATCGAGCTGCAATACGATGACGTGCTTCGAGGCGTGTCCGGACGACGCGCACTGCTGCGTGACCGCCGCGGGTACAGGCGCGTGGACGCAGCGGGCACGGTCGTCGAGCCACGTGACGGACAGACACTCGTTTTGACGCTCGATCTCATTCGTCAGACAATTCTCGAAGAAGAACTGACAAAGGGTGTCAAAGAAGCGCGGGCACGCCGGGGTATGGCGATTGCCGTCAACCCCGAAACCGGCGCGATTCTGGCGATGGCCAACGTGCCAACGTATGATCCCAACCGTCCTCAACAGTACCGGATGGCGTCAAGACGAAACGCCTCCGTGACCGACCAGATGGAGCCGGGCTCGACATTCAAACTCGTCGGGGCAGCGGTGGCAATCGAAATCGGCGGCGTGTCGATGCACGATGAGGTCGACACGGGTCAGGGATCAATCACGATCGTCGGCACGACGATGCACGACACGCACGTACATGGGATCATCCCGTTTAATGATGTCATCGCACTCAGTAGCAACGTGGGCATGGCTATGACCGCGATGCAGCTCCAGGGTGGCGACCTCTACACATATGCACGGAGTTTTGGGTTTGGCCAGAAAACGTGGATCGACCTGCCCGGCGAAGCCCGCGGACGGCTCAAAAAGACCAACCGCTGGAGCGCTACGACGAAAACGTCAATGGCCATCGGCTACGAAATCAGCGTGACGCCGCTGCAGCTGCTGATGGCCTACGCAGCGCTCGCAAACGGCGGCCTTCTGAGGCAACCCTACATCGTGGCAGAACGCCGCGATGCCGCGGGGCAGATTCTGTGGAAAGCAACCGATGACAGGGCCCGCCGCGATTCGGTACGGCGCGTTATCGACGAGGAAACGGCTGCCTTGCTATTGCCTGCATTTACCGACGTTGTACGGCGGGGCACCGCCACACGCGCCGGGATCGAAGGGTTTGAAGCTGCCGGCAAGACAGGGACGGCCCGCATTGCGCAGGGTGGCCGGTACGGGCGCGGGTACCGGGCAACGTTCGTGGGATTCTTTCCCGCGAGGAACCCGGAGGTGGCAATGATCATCGTGATGGACGAACCGAAGCTGAGCATCTTCGGAGGAAGGGTGTCCGCACCAGTCTTCCGCAAGATAGCCGAACGCTGGATCGGCACGTTTCCCGACCTCGCCGAAGAGCTGGCCCGGCAGAATTCGCTGCCGGACGCGACACCGCATTCCGTGCCGGACGTGGCCGGCATACCGGCCATCGAAGCCTCTCGCTACATCCAGGCAGCGGGGTATCGGGTTGAAGAGCAGGACATGCCACTTAATCCGGTTGTGTCGCAGTCTCCCGCTGCAGGTACTCCGCTCGAGCCGGGCAACGCCGTGCAGCTGTTTTGGGATAGTGTTCCCGATACGACGGAAGTCCGCATGCCTGATCTGACTGGCCTCGGAGCGCGCTCCGCGGTGGCCTGGCTTACAGAGCACGGCGTACGGACACGGCTACAGGGGCACGGCATCGTGATCGGCCAATCGGCTGAGCCCGGTGCTGCCCTTCCGACCGAAATAACACTGAGTCTCCGGTAACGTCATGCGCACTTTTTCGATACGCAGGGAGTGCCGGGTGCGTTCTGTGGATGTACAGCCGCCGGGCCGCAGGTCTGCGCGGCGTAATCCGACGACACGTACGTAGGGCGAAGAATGGCAAAACCATGGATCGACCTGTACAGACGCCTTCAGGCGGCCAGATTGATAGAAGGCGCAGAAATGCATGGAGACAAACGAGTTATCGACAGCCTGACCCATGACAGTCGGGCAGTCAGGCCCGGCGGTCTTTTCGTCGCAATTCGCGGTGAGACGGCCGACGGCCACCAGTTCATTGACAAGGCTGTTCAAAATGAATCAATTGCCGTTGTGTGCGAGGTGATGCCGGAGGAAGCGTCTCGGCGCTTCCCCGGCGTCGCCTTCGCACTCGTTTCTGACTCGCGAGCGGCCCTTGCGGTCTTGGCGGCGGAATTCTTCGACGATCCTTCACTGGAGTTGGAGCTTACCGCTGTGACCGGAACGAACGGCAAGTCCACGACAGCGCACCTGTTTTGGAGTGTGCTGACGGCAACCAGGGGTACGTCGGGGCTGCTCGGAACGATCGAATACCGCTTCGGTACCTCGGCGGAGCCGTCCGTGCACACGACGCCGGACGCGCTGGAGCTGCACCGGATGCTGCGCCGCATGAGACTCTACGGCTGCGCCGCCTGCGCACTCGAGGTGTCGTCACATGCTCTCGCGCAGCAACGCACCCGGAGCATCGACTTCGACGCAGCGATATTTACGAATCTCACGCTGGACCACACCGACTATCACGGCACCTTTGAAGACTACCGGAGCACAAAAAAGCTCCTGTTCGATGATCTGAAGTCTGATGCTGTGGCCGTCTACAATGCCGATGACGTATCAGGGCGCTACATGGTGTCCTCCACGGCGGCCCGTACGCTGTCCTACGGAGAAGGCAGCGGAGCGGACGTGCGTCTGTGCATACTCGACAGCGATCTTTGCGGACTGCGCTTGCGCCTGGACGGACAGTCGCGTCGCTTCCGGCTCGTAGGCCGGTTCAACGCCTGGAATCTGGCTGCGGCCTACGCCGCCGCCAGGGGTTTGGGCTACGAGGCGAACGCGACGCTCGATGCACTGGAAGTCGTGCCGGCACCCAAGGGCCGTCTCGAGCAGTTCGTATTTGGAGACGGAACGCGCGTGATCGTCGATTACGCACACACACCCGACGCGCTGGAAAAGGTACTCAGCACCATCCGCGCGGCGACGCCAGAAAAGAGAGCCCTTTGGTGCCTGTTCGGCTGTGGTGGGGAGCGCGACCGACAGAAGCGGCCGCTTATGGGACGCGTTGCGGAGCGGTTGTCCGATCGCGTCATCGTGACGAGGGACAATTCGCGTACAGAGCCACAGTCTCGTATCGAAGCGGACATTCGGCGCGGAATGCGGCATCCCGAAAGGGCAGAGTGGATCGCAGATCGCCGTCGTGCCATTCGCCTGGCGGCACGGAAAGCAGCGCCCGGCGACGTCGTGCTCCTTGCCGGCAAGGGCCATGAGTCCTTCCAGACGATTGGAACTTGCCGTGTACCGTTCGACGACCGAAGGGAAGCTTGCCGCGCATTTCAACACCGAGGAATCCCGACCTGAGCTGCAGCCTCATGCTCTACTACCTTATACACTATCTGGAGGCGCAGTATCATCCTCCCGGCTTTCAAGCAATCGAGTTCATCACAGTGCGCGCCGCTCTTGCGGCCATCACGGCACTCGGGATTGCACTCATCGCCGGCCCGCATGTCATCGAAGCGCTCAAGCAGAGACAGATGCGGGAGCATGTCGGGCTCTCCGGCGGTTCGGTCGATCATTCGCACAAGGCCGGCACCCCGACGATGGGCGGGGTCATCATTCTCCTTGCGATCCTTACCGCGACGCTGCTCTGGGCACCCGTTCTAGAGGCGTACGTGTGGCTGAGCATGTTGGCATTGGCATGGATGGGTGCGGTCGGCTTTGTCGACGACTGGATCAAAGTGGTGAAAAAGGACTTAGGCGGCGTCGCGCCACGTGTAAAAGTTTACGGACAACTGGGTCTGGGCCTCGTTGTAGGGAGCACGCTCTATTTCCACGACGAGTTCGCAAACGTCAGGGGCATCACGGATCTCCCGTTTCTGCGCGACTGGTATTTCGACTACAATATCGTCGGGCGTCTTGTCGGCACGGAAGCAGATCTCGGTTGGCTCCTCTTTTTGCCAGTGGTCGCGTTCATCGTGACCGCAACGTCGAACGCCGTCAATCTGACCGACGGTCTGGATGGTTTGGCAGGCGGTGTGACGGCCATCGTGTCGCTCGGACTCGTGGCGTTGAGCTACATCGCCGGGCACGTCGAATTGGCTGGCTACATCGGCGTCACATACCTGCCGGGAGCGGGCGAGCTGGCCGTCGTTGCAACTGCGATGGCGGCTGCGTGCCTCGGATTCCTTTGGTTCAACACCTATCCTGCGGCGGTATTCATGGGCGACACTGGAGCTTTGGCTCTCGGCGCGGTGGTCGGCACGCTAGCCCTCATGGTCAAGAAGGAACTGCTGCTGCCGCTGTTGTGCCTGGTCTTTTTCATGGAGACGATTTCGGTCATTCTGCAGACTACCTGGTTCAGATACACCCGCAGGAAGACCGGAACGGGACGGCGGATTTTTCGCATGGCGCCCTTGCACCATCACTTTGAAGCAAAGGGCATCCACGAAGTGACGATCGTGAATCGCTTTTGGATCGTGACCGTCGTGACCGTGCTTTCGGCACTTCTCGTACTGCGTATTCAATAGAGGGGATGAAACCGCTTGATCTCGAAGGCAGGCGTGCGACCGTCATGGGCGGCGCACGAAGCGGCATGGCCGCGGCACTGTTTCTCACATGGAGCGGTGCACAGGTGTTTCTCTCCGAGCTGCGAGAGCTGCCGCCGGACAACGAACGGTCGCTACGTGCTGCAGGTGTGGAGTTTGAAACGGGAGGCCATTCCGCGCGCTGTCTCGATGCAGACGTCCTTGTATTGAGTCCCGGGGTACCGGATACTGTGGAGGTTGTCAGCGAGGCGCTGCGGCGAGGTCTTCCAACAGTGTCGGAAACGGAATTGGCCTCGCGCTACTGCGAGGCGCCGATTGTGGCCGTCACGGGCACCAACGGCAAGACGACCGTGACAAGCCTCATCGGAGACATGTTCAGGCGCACTGGCAGACGAACGCTCGTCGCCGGCAACATCGGGCGTCCGCTTTCTGCTTCGCTGCGCGAGATTAAAGAAAGTGACGTGGTGGTTCTCGAAGTATCAAGCTTCCAGCTCGACCACACAACCACATTCCGACCGGCGGTCAGTGTTCTTCTCAACGTAACGCCGGACCATCTGGACCGCTACGGCGGTGACGTCGAGCGCTATGCGGAAAGCAAGTACCGCGTCTTCGCAAACCAGCGGGACAACGACGTCTTTGTTTACAACCTAGACGACGCGCGTATCCGCGAGCGAGCAGCGGCGTGCACTGAATTGAAGACGGCGGCCTTCAGCTGTACAACGGTCCCCGATCGGGGCGCGTGGCTTCAGGGCGAATCGATAGCTATTCGCTTCAACGGCGAAGAAGAAACGCTTCTTGACGCGAAAGAGCTCGCACTGCCAGGAAGGCATAACGTGTATAACTCACTCGCCGCCGCCGTTGCCGCGCGGGCGCTCGCTGCGAGAAATGATGTAATTCGGGAGAGCCTGCGCGGCTTTCAAGGCGTCGAGCACCGACTCGAGTTTGTGCGAGAACTGAGCGGCGTCCGCTGGATTAACGACTCGAAAGCAACGAACGTGCATGCCCTGCGCTGCGCCCTCGAGAGTTTCGACAACGCCGTAGTGCTTATTGTCGGCGGACGCGACAAGGGCAACGATTGGAGATCGATTAGGCAGGCTGTGCGCACGAAAGTGCACGCCATCATTTCGTTCGGAGAATGTGCTGACACGGTCTTACGCCAGATCGGAGGGCTTGCCACGAAAGCCGCACGGGTTGCCACGCTCGAGGAAGCCTCGCGTGTAGCGCAGTCAATGGCTCGCCCCGGCGATGTCGTACTTCTCAGCCCCGCGTGTGCTTCGTTCGATCAGTTTACCGATTACGAGCATCGGGGCCGTGCGTTCAAACAAATCGTGCAACGCCTCCGGGGAGCATAGGCCACCATGAAGCAACGGCGTCCACTGGCCCGTCTACGGCAGCGAATCAGGGACTCCGCTCCGGCGGACAAGTATGTTCTGTGGGTCGCGCTTGTTTTGGCTGCGATCGGCATTTTGGCGGTGTACAGCGCAATTTCGTTTCTAGCGGAAACCAAGGCCAACGGCGATACAGAACGCTTCCTTCTCCGCCACGCCATACGGCTGGTTCTTGCACTGGCTGCACTAGCGGTCTTTAGTTTTCTGGACTACCACACACTTACGCGCTGGGCACGCGTCCTGCTGTTGGGATCGCTCTTTCTTCTGCTTCTTGTTCAGATCTTCGGTGTCACTTACGGCGGTTCGACGCGGGCCTTCCGTCTGGGTACGCTCAGCCTCCAGCCCTCTGATGTCGCGAAAGTGGCGCTGATATTGTATCTGGGGGTGCTTCTGGCGCGCAAGCAGGACTATATCAAGAGCATTTCCCGGACGTTCGTTCCCATTTTCGTCTGGGTATTCGCGTCGGTCCTGCTCATCGGCATCGAGGATCTGTCAACCGCGGCAGTCCTCTTGGTAGCCGTCGGGCTAATGTGCTTCATCGGTCGTGTCAGTGCGGCGCAGCTCGGCATACTCGCTGTGGTCGGCATCGTCTGTGCACTGCTGCTACTTCGTACCTCCCCGAACCGTGCGGCGCGTGTAGAGGCCTATCTAGGGATCGGTGTGTTCTCGCATACCGACGACGCGGATGTATTCAACCCGCAGGCCGAAGGGTATCAGGCCCGCCAGGCCCGCATTGCATTTGCACTGGGAGGACTTGGCGGGCGCGGGCCAGGCAAGAGCTTGCAGCGTGATTTTCTGCCCGCACCCTACAACGATTTCATATTTGCCGTCGTTGCCGAGGAATACGGTTTGTTAGGGGCGCTTACGCTTCTCGGTCTCTTCGTTGTCATGCTTCTCTGCGGCTACCTGCGGATTGCACGGCAGGCAATAGATCCACTCGGGCTGTTTCTGGCGGTAGGATATACGACGACGATTGTGCTGTTTGGCTACATCCATGCCGCAGTCGCAACGGGGCTCTTACCCGTGACGGGTCTGCCACTTCCGTTGGTGTCGTACGGAGGCTCGTCGATGGTGACGACGGGGGCGATGATAGGAATCGTACTCAACATTTCCAGGCAGGCCCGGAAGCAATGATCAGGGGAGGTTCAGCTCGACGGAGACAACGCGTTCGTCCGCCGCGGATTCTCATGGCCGGCGGCGGGACGGGCGGACACGTCTATCCTGCGATTGCCATAGCGCGCGCGATCCGCAGTCTGGAGCCGGAGGCGGCCGTCGAATTCGCCGGTACACGCGACCGCCTCGAATGGACGGCGGTACCGATGGCGGGATATGCCATACATCCGATTACAGCGAGCGGGTTTCACCGGCGCCAGCCACTGCGCAATGTCTCGCTACCGTTCAAACTGGTGTTGGGGCTTGCGCAAAGCTTCTCCCTGGTCAGGGATTTCGATGCGGACGTTGTCGTGGGGACGGGCGGCTACGTTTCTGGCCCGGTACTCATGGCGGCGTCTTGGCGCAGACGACCGATCGTGGCGCAGGAGCAGAACGCGTACGCGGGAGTGACGAACAGGCTCGTCGCGCGTCGGGCAGCGCAGATTCATGTTGCGTTTCCGGAAGCGACAAAGTGGTTTCCGAAGCACAAATGCCGCCTGAGCGGCAATCCCGTGCGGCGCGAGTTGACCGTGGCTAAGCGCGATGCAGCGCGCAGGGAACTGAAATTACCGCAGGACTCGCAGGTGGTATTCGTATTCGGCGGATCGCTGGGCAGCAAGGCGCTGAACACGGCGATGGAGCGGCATGCGGCGGAGCTGCTACGCGAAAACAATCTCCACGTCGTCTGGCAGACCGGGCGGCTGTACTCCGAACACATTCCGTCTCGCGTGGACATGGACGGGCGCCTCCGCGTGGTAACGTACGTTGACAGAATGGATTTGCTCTATGCGGCGAGCGATCTCGTCCTTTGTAGAGCCGGGGCCATAACGTGCAGCGAACTTCTGGTCACCGGAACGCCGGCGATTCTGGTGCCCTCCCCGCACGTGGCAGAAGACCACCAGACGAAGAATGCAGAAAGCATGCAGCGCTCCGGCGCGGCAATCATGGTGAAAGAGCCGCACCTTACTGACGCGATCCGCACGCTCGTACCGAAGATTCTTCGCGATCCCGATCGACGTAGGCGTATGGCTGAGGCGGCGCGAGCGCAGGCGAAACCGGGTGCTGCAATGGCCATCGCGCGTGACGTACTGCGCCTTGCCGGATGGCGAGCGAATGGGTCGGTCTCATGAAAAAAGCACGACGACAACCCGTTCTGGGCCGGATACGCCGGATCCACATGGTGGGCATCGGCGGGATCGGAATGAGTTCGATCGCCTTGGTGCTTTTGGATCGGGGATACCGTGTGGAGGGATCCGACCTGGTAAAGAGCGACATCACAAATGCTCTCGAAGCACGCGGCGCGGTAATCCACGAAGGCCATGCGGAAGGTCAAGTCGCAGACGCGGACGTCGTCGTGTACTCTTCGGCGGTGAATCCAGCCACCAATCCCGAAACCGTCGCCGCTGCAAAGCGCCATATTCCGCTGATTTCGCGATCTGAGATGCTTGGCGAGCTCATGCGCATGAAGTTCGGGATAGGGATCGCGGGGACGCACGGAAAGACGACATCGACATCCATGGTCGGACTGGTCGTCAAGGAAGGAGGCTTTGATCCTACGATCATCGTCGGGGGCAAGGTCACCGTATTTGGGACGAATGCCGTTGCTGGAGAAGGCGATATCATCGTTATCGAGGCGGACGAATATGACCGCGCTTTTCTGCGCCTGACACCGGTTTTGGCTGTCATTACGACCGTCGAAGCAGACCATCTCGATATTTATTCAGACATCGAGGACATCAGGGCGGCTTTTCTGCAGTTCGCCAATTCGGTGCCGTTTTTTGGTGCCGCAATCATATGCTTGGACGATCCGGTGCTGCAGGACATGGCTGGCGGCATTGAACGCCGACTGATTACGTACGGTACGGCACGGCAGGCGATGATTCGGGCCGAATACGTCTCGCAGACGGGTTCGACGTCACGCTTCCATGTAGTGGCACACGGCAAGCCCCTCGGCTGGATCGACCTTGGTGCACCGGGGATTTACCACGTACGCAACGCCTTGGCGGCGGTCAGCGTGGGGCTCGAACTCGATATGGAATTCGAACGCATCAGAGCGGGCATTGCCCGCTACACCGGTGTTCAGCGGCGCTTCCAGATCCTCGGTGAGGCTGCCGGGGTGCTTGTCATTGACGACTATGCACACCATCCCACCGAGATCGTGGCCACGCTCCAGGCGGCAAGCGACGGGTTTGCCGAGCGTCGAATCGTGGCAGTCTTTCAGCCGCACCTCTACTCGCGGACGGAGGACTTCAGCGAGGATTTTGCCCGGAGTTTTTTCAATGCCGACACTCTGATAGTCACCGATATCTATGCGGCTCGCGAAACGCCGCGTGACGGCATCGACGGAAAGCTCATTGCCGATCTGGCCCGTGCTCGCGGCCATCGAGACGTTCACTGGGTGCGGGAGAAGGAGCGCGTCAAGGATGAACTCCTGGCCACTTGCAATGCCGGCGATGTCGTCGTCTTTCTCGGCGCCGGAGACATCTGGCGTGTTGCACACGAATTCGTAGGCGTACTTGGCGAGCTGCAATCATGACCGTGATCAGGCATAATGAAAACCGCCTGCCGCGACAAAGGCAGCGCAGATTCGCTACCATCGGGTTGGGTAGCCTCCTTGTGGTGGCCGGAGTCATTCTGACCTTGCAGCGTGACGGCCGAATGTGCCATCGGCTGCTCATCGTCGGTGCCGAGTACGCGGACTCGACGGCACTCGCGGAATTGGCACGACTTGACGGAGCGATTGACGCAAGGCTCGTTGCTGATCGCATCCGGCGGCATCCGTGGATCCGCGAGGCGGTCGGCACGTGCGGCAAACACGGAGCCGTGGAAGTCGTAGTGGAGGAAAGACGGCCCGTTCTACTGGTCATCGCATCCGACGGCGCACCGAGCCACTACGTGGATGCCGAAGGATACCGGATGCCCATAGCGGAGCACCCAAACTTCGACGTGCCGCTTCTCCACGGTCTTGAGGAGGCGTACCATCCCGTGATGCAGGTCAAGACCGAAGTGGTCCGCCAGCTTGCGGCGGCAGTTGGCGACCTGCATGACGACGCAGATGCGCTTATTTCAGAATTCGTTATCACGGACAGCGGCGTGACCTTGGTCACACCTGTCGGTGGCGTCGAAGTCCTTCTTGGGCGGGACCAGTTGAACGACAGATTTCGCAGCCTCGTGGCATTCTGGCAGCAGGCCGTCGTGGGATCGAACGATCGCACGATCGACATGATAGACCTTCGTTTTGACAGCCAAATCATCACCGTGGAATCAGACGGCTGAGGCCTCGGTCGCAGTCGAAATTACCCACTGACCCGAAAAGAGTCATGGAAGAACATATTGTTGTAGGAATGGACATCGGCACCACGAAAGTGTGTGCGGTTGTCGCAGAGGCTGATGCATTCAATAACATCAACGTCCTGGGTGTCGGCCTGGCCAAGTCCCACGGTCTCCACCGTGGCGTTGTCGTTAACATTGACAAGACGGTTGCAGCCGTCAAGGCAGCGATCGGTGAAGCCGAGCGTACCTCCGGTGTCTCAGTGCAAAACGTACTGGTCGGCATTGCGGGCGATCACGTGCAGAGCTTCCAGAGCCGCGGCGTCGTCACGATCGCCAGCCGTGACCGCGAAATCACGCAGCGCGACGTACAGCGACTCATCGAGGATACGACGCATGTCGCCATGCCCGCCGATCGCGAGATCCTCCATGTCATTCCGCAGGAGTTCATCGTCGACGGTCAGGACGGCGTACTGGACCCGGTTGGCATGAACGGCGTGCGCCTCGAAGCTAACGTCCACATTATCAGCGGACTCGTGTCGGCGGCCAAAAACATCTACCGCTGTATCGAGAAGGCGGGATACCAGGTCGCGGACATCGTCCTTGAGCCGCTCGCGTCGTCGTTCTCGGTCTTGCACGACGACGAAAAAGAAGTCGGCGTCGCGCTCATCGACATCGGCGGCGGCACCACCGACATCGCTGTGTTTGAAGACGGCACGATTCGGCATACTGCCGTCATCGCCGTTGCTGGAAGCAAGGTGACCGATGACATCCGCAAGGGATTGGGCGTGATGCGTGACCAAGCCGAGGCACTTAAATGTCGCTTTGGCACGGCGCTCGTGGACCTTGTCGACGAAAACGAGGACATCCGCATCCCGGGCCTCGGCGGACGGCCCGAGAAGAGCATCAGCCGGGGAACGCTCGCGCAGATCATCCAGCCACGTATGGAGGAAATCCTGGAAATAGCAGCCATCGAAATAAAGCGCAGCGGCTACGCCAGGCATCTGTCGGCAGGTGTAGTGCTTACCGGTGGTGGCTCTCTCATTCGTGGAACCGCTGAACTGGGTGCCGAGGTGCTGGGGATGGAGACCCGCGTGGGTTTGCCGACCGGATTGGCCGGCGGTCTTGTCGAAGAGGTGGCAGACCCGAAATTCGCCACAGGTGTCGGGCTGGCCCTTTACGGTTTGCAGCCCGAGATCATGTGCAGAACCCCGCTCTTGCAAGACGGGGTGGGACGCCCGTCTTCGACAATTGGGCTCTACGGTGACGGAGGTTTGAATCCGTCAAACGGCATGTCGCTCGTACATCGTATTGCAGGACGAATGAAAGGATGGTTTGACGAACTGTAACGGATCATCGCTTTCCTATACCCCCCACACAATCGCGACTTGAGTCGCACGTCCTTTGGGACACACAGACACGCATTGGAGGCAACTAAATGGAAGAATTTGTCGGCTCACGCTTCACATTTGACGAGATGGCCGAAGATAGCGCCCGCCTTGGAGTGGTGGGCGTAGGCGGAGGTGGCGGCAACGCCATCAACAACATGATCACCGAGGGCATTTCGGCAGTCGAATTCATCGCCGTGAATACAGACTCCCAGGCGCTGAATGCGAATCTGGCTGCGAATAAGATTCAGGCAGGGCGCACCCTCACGAAGGGGCTCGGCACGGGGGCGCGCCCCTTCAAGGGGGCAGAAGCGGTAGCCCAGGACACGGCAGCTATCGAATCTGCCGTTCAGGGATTCGACCTGGTGTTTATCACTGCCGGGATGGGAGGCGGAACGGGCACGGGAGGGGCACCGATCGTCGCCGAACTTGCCCGTCGCTTGGGCATCCTGGTGGTAGCGATCGTCACAAAGCCGTTCGCCTGCGAAGGGAGCAAGCGAATGGAAATGGCCGTCGAAGGCATCGGCAAGTTACGCCCGCACGTTGACACGTTGATCGTGATCCCGAACGAGAGGGTTCTCGACATTTCCGATGACGCAATGACAATGATCGATGCGTTTCGCATGGTCGACGATGTGCTGTATCAGGCTACGCGGGGGATTTCCGATCTGATCACCAGGACGGGGCTCATCAATCTGGATTTTGCCGACGTGCGAACGACCATGGAAAACGGAGGCTCGGCGCTGATGGGATCGGCAGTCAAATCGGGCGAATACCGCGCCGAAAAAGCCGCCTTGGAGGCGATCTCGAGCCCGCTTCTGGACGGCATGACAATAAGCGGAGCCAGGAATCTCATGGTCAATATCACCGCCGGCAGCAACCTCGGCATTCACGAAGCCACACGGGCGACGAACATCATCAAGGAGCAAGCCGGACCGGATGTCGAGGTCATCATGGGGACGGTAATCGACACTACCATGGAGGACAAACTCCGCGTAACGGTGATAGCCACGGGCTTCGATCACGAAAACGGACGCGTCCCAGCACGTCGCACGGTACAGCTTGCCGATCCGAAGCATGATTACAAGGGCGAGCACAGCCTCCGGATTCTCGACGTGCCAGCATTCGAGCGAAGAGGCGGCATACGTTTGAAACAGTCGGGTGAGACGTACTCCGGACAGTCTGATGAACCAGGTAGGCAGCTACGGCGTCTGCGCAGGGTACATCCGGCGAACAGTGAGTCAAAGGGGCGACGTGAACACAGTGATACACCTGCGTTTCTCCGCAAAATGATGGACTGAGAATTCCGTCGGACCTTCTTGCTCAAACCGGAACGAGGGAGTACCTTAACCAGTTCTACTGAAGAGTATAGTCACGGGTTATCACGGGTTAATTTCGGTTAGTACACTCACATGCCGCAACACAAATCCGCCAAGAAGCGGGTCCGACAAACCGTCAAGCGCCGCGCACGAAACAGGGTCCACCGGAGCCGTTTGCGGACTCTTGTCAAGAAGCTCCGGCAGACGGAAGACCGAGAGCGTGCGCAAGAATTGCTTGGCGAAACCAAAGGATACCTGGATCGTCTCGCCACGAAAGGGATCATCCACCAAAACAAGGCAGGCAACACCAAAAGCGCTCTGGAGCGATACGTGAATGCCCTTCCATAGATCTACCCGCTTGGATCTCCGGCAGCCGGAAAACTGCTGCTTACACCGCAAGGTGCACTACCAGCGATGATCCGACCTCGCGGCTACGCCCGAGACGGATACGCAAACACTACTCAATTACACGCGAGGAGGGTGTGTTATGAAAAGAACACTACTGCTGACGACGTTCGTAGCCGCGAGCCTGCTATCGGCCGGCCAGATATTGGCTCAAGATAGGCACCTGCGTGCCGAGGGTACGGCGTTCGTCAAACCGAAGGTTGGGATTTCATCGTATTTCGGCGATAACGAAAAGTCGCCGACCAATCTAAACGGAGATGCATTCTCGACCGCATTTCCATGGGGCTTGGGTCTGGAGGTCGGTTATCAGCTCACCGTGTCGAATTCGTTCAGCTTGGCGTACTACGTTGGTGATTATCCCGTAATTACACAGTTTCCTCCGCCTCCGATACTGCGGGAAGGCGACGCTTTGGCTGCCGATCCGTCCGTTCGCAGCTCAATTCAGTTGTTTTACCGCCGCACGTTCGCAGATGCGACGAAGCGTGTTGCGCCGTTCGTCAACCTGGGACTGAACTACTCGTTCGGTACGGTGACGCAGAACGACCCTCCGAATTATGCGACCGAAGAGTCGGGGAGTGCGTTCGGTCCGCTCGTCGGGCTGGGTCTCGATGTCGCTCTCAATGAGCGCTCATCATTCTTCGTGGAGTGGAATTTCGGCATGCATCTCGCGGACGACCAGCTTGATGCGAACGATCAGAATGGCGGCGCCGGGGACGTGCTCACTGGACTTGGCCTCGGCCTGAGGTTCACTTTCGACGAGGCAATCACCCCAGTGGGTGTCCAGTCGCTGACGTGTTCGACCCCGGCGCCCGGAGAAAACACCGCTACGTTCGAGGCGACCATCAACGAGGCTGCTAGTGAGCCGGTTGACCTGACGTGGGATTATGGTGATGGGAACACGGGTACTGGTCTTGCGAATAGTCACACATACGAAGCGTCGGGGACGTACACGGTAACTTTTAGCGCCAGGAACGAAATCAGCGCCGACGCAAGAGACTGTCAGGTCGTCGTCGTGGATCCGGCAGAAATCGTCACCGTCACGGTTGACAAAACAACCGTCAGCATCTGTGATGACGACCCGTCGGTCACCTTTAGTGCGAATGTCCACGGAGACGCTCCGCTCACGTACGCGTGGGACTTCGGTGACGGCAACTCGAGCAGCGAGGAAAATCCCAGTCACACGTATGCCGAGCCGGGAACCTACACGGCATCGCTTACACTTTCGAATGATCACGGGACGGATTCACATGATGTGACGGTCACCGTAACTGACGAGGGGTGTTTTAACTGCGACATTTCGGAGATGAACTCGGTCTTCTTCGAGCGCAATTCGTCCGTACTCGCTGACGATGCGCGACCGCAGCTCGCTGAAAATCTCGAGATATTCCAGAATTGCGAATTTAGCGGCAGGATCGAAGGCCATGCCTCGCGCGATGAGCGCCGGGCGCAGCAGCTGTCGGAAGATCGTGCCCGGGCCGTGATGCAGTTCTACGTTGACAACGGCATCGACGAATCACGCTTCACCACTGTCGGCATGGGAGCTTCGGGCCAGACGACGAAGAAGGAGGGTGCCAGCGAATTCCGCCGCGTCGACACGATTCCGGAGATGTAGTCAGCGATTTCACTTTAGCACAACGAAGCACCGCACCCGGAAGGAGGATGCGGTGCTTCGTTGTCTTGAGGCCCTCGGTCACCCTTTCTCTGGGCCGTGATGGGATTTGATGGACACGCACGCCGCCGTCTGTCCGCGGAAGTAAAAGCCGAAGCTGCGCGGCTCGGCTTCGACGCCTGCGGTATCTCGCGAGCAGAGCGTCTTGATGACGAGGCGCGTCGACTGGAAACGTGGCTTCTGGAGGATCGGCATGCGTCGATGGGGTATATGGAGCGCAATTTCGAAAAGCGCGTAGATCCGACGCGTCTTGTCGACGGCGCGCGGTCCGTCATTTCCGTGCTCTGCAACTACTACAGCCCGCAGGAGCATTCGCCGGATCCGGCGACCGGCAAGATCAGCCGCTATGCGTGGGGCGACGATTACCACGACGTGCTTAAGGAAAAGCTGTGGTCTTTGTATGCGTGGTTGGACCACCGGGTGGGCGGCATTGCAGGACGTGCCTTCGTGGACTCCGCTCCGGTTCTCGACAAGGTGTGGGCGGCGCGCAGCGGGCTCGGCTGGATCGGAAAGCACACGAACCTGATAAATCCGCGTATGGGTTCCTGGTTCTTTATCGGTGAGCTCATTGTGGACGTCGACCTTGCGGCGGACGGACCAATCCCCGACTACTGTGGCTCGTGCACGCGCTGCATTGACGCATGCCCCACGGATGCCATCTTCAGGCCGTATGCGGTGGACTCAAACCGGTGCATTTCGTTTCTGACGATCGAAAATCGTGAGAGCACCGTGGATCCCGATCTGCACGGAGGCATGCAGAACTGGATTTTCGGATGCGATATCTGTCAGGAAGTCTGCCCGTGGAACAAGTTCAAGTTTGCAGCCGAGGAGCCGCGCTTCGATCCTCGGGAGGGCACGACCGACACGTTGCTGACAAAGTGGATGGAACTTGATATCGACGAATTCAGGCGGCGCTTCAAGGGGAGCCCGGTCTTGCGCGCGAAGTTCGAGGGCTTCAAACGCAACGTGCGGATCGCACTTAAGAACTCTCTTTCTCTGGACGAAGAAGCGGGAACAAGATCACGTCGCGAATGGACTCTTGATTCGTCATGATCATCGCCAGGCGATCGATGCCAACGCCCAGTCCCGCGGTCGGTGGCATGCCGTATTCGAGGGCACGCAGGTAGTCCTCGTCGAGTTGCATGGCTTCACTGTCGCCCCCTTCCAGGAGACGGTGTTGCTCCTCGAGCCGTGCGCGCTGATCCAGCGGGTCGTTGAGCTCGCTGAACGCGTTGCAGAGCTCCTTGCCATTACAAAAGGCCTCGAAGCGCTCGACGAGCCCCTGCTTTGAACGGTGGTGTTTTGCAAGCGGGCTGAGCTCTTTAGGGTAGTCAACGATGAAGGTGGGCTCGATAAGGTGCTCCTCGACGAAGTCTTCGAAAATTTCGTCGATGATCTTACCGCTTCCCATGGCGGGGTGAAGTTCCACGTCCAGTTCTGAAGCAATCGCTGCGAGGGCATCGCGGTTCTTGCCGCGAAGGTCGAAGCCTGTGTACTTTTCTATGGCCTCGAACATCGGGATGCGTGGCCAGGGCCGCTCGAAGGAGATCATCTGGCCACCTACCGGTATGGTCGTCTGGCCATGCAATTCGTTCGCAACGATTTCCAACAATTCCTCGACGAGGTCCATCATCCACTCATAGTCCTTGTAGGCCACATAGAGTTCGAGCATCGTGAACTCCGGATTGTGGAACCGGCTGAGCCCTTCATTGCGAAAATCTTTCGCGATCTCGTAAACGCCGTCGAAGCCTCCCACGATGAGCCGCTTGAGGTAGAGCTCGTCGGCGATCCGGAGATAGAGCTTCATGTCGAGTGCGTTGTGGTGCGTAGTGAACGGGCGCGCCGCCGCCCCGCCGTAGAGTGGTTGTAAGGCGGGCGTTTCGACCTCTACGTAGCCTCGCCCATCGAGAAAGCTTCTGATGGAAGTGATCATCTTGGCGCGCTGCGCGAACGCTGAGCGGACGTCCGGATTGACGGCCAGATCGACGTAGCGCTGCCTGTATCGGAATTCCTTTTCGGTCACTTCGTCGTAAACGGCACCGCCTTGCTCTTTCACTATTGGTAGAGGGCGAAGCGCCTTGGATAGAAGGTCAAGGCGCTCAGCGTGCACGGTGACCTCGCCCATTCTGGTCCGAAATACCTTACCGACGACGCCGACAATGTCGCCGATGTGCAACAGCCTCTTGAAGACTTCATTGTAGAAGCCCTCGGGCAGGTCGTCTCGCCGGATGTAGACCTGGATGTCGCCGCTGGCATCGCGCAGATCGAAGAACGACGCTTTGCCCATGATGCGCCGCGTCATGATGCGCCCCGCAACGGAGACATGCATCTCCACGTCAGCGTTGTAGCGTCGCCGAATGTCGGCTGCGTACGCATCCACGTCAAACTTGCACGGGTACGGACTGATGCCTCGCACCAAGAGCGCCGTGCGGGCGTCCCGGCGTACTCGTTCCTGGTCGGACGGCTGGCGGCCCATGGCTACCTGTTCCAATCAAGCGCAGCCGATACGCGCATCCACATGGGGACGAGTGGGCGATTCGGCGGCGTGGTCGCAACGCGCGTGATGTAATCGACGACCTCCATTCCGCTTACGACTTCGCCGAAGACAGTGTAGCCCCCATCCAAATTTGGTGCGCCTCCAACAGTGGTGTACGTATCGAGTGCCTCATGAGAAAACGCAAAGGTAGAATCGCCGTACGTTTCGCGGTTTCTGCTCTGCATTTCGAGAAGCATCTCACGTGGAAAAATCGTGCCGTGGACGATATAGAACTGGCTTCCGCTGGATTCGCGCTCCGGATTGACGTCGTCGTGTCTCCGTGCTGCGGCTAGAGCACCGCGTTTGTGATAGAGCTCCGGTCGAATCTCTGCGGGAATGGTATAGCCTGGACCGCCGCTGCCGTCATTGGACGGATCTGCGTCTCGGGAATTCGGATCTCCACCCTGAATCATGAAGCCTGCGATCACGCGGTGGAACAGCGTGCTGTCAAAGGCACCCTTAGCAGCAAGCTCCCTAAAATTGTCGCGGTGGAGAGGCGTTTCGTCGTAAAGACGGACGACTATCTCACCGCCGGGCGTTTCAATCCGGAAATAATTCGTCTCGGCCAGCTGTGCGCTGGCCGTCGACCGCTCGTTTGGGCACCCGCAAAGCAGAGTGACGACCAGGGGTGTCAAAAGCAGGATGCTACGTATCATTTGAGGTCACGTAGATTTGCGAAATAGGTAAGTATTGCTTTCCGCAGCAGAGCTTCCTGCTCTTCGACCGGCAGCGACCGCGGAAACTCTGGGCGCCGCTCCCAGATCCAGTTCCCGTCCCGTTCGACCCCCACTCGATCGTACAACCCGATTGTCTCGAAGACACAGCAGGTGCCTTCCATCACGAGACGCTCTTTTGCACTTTTATCGAGATCGGGCTCAAAACCTCGTCCTGATTCCTGAACCCCAACGAGGAACAGAATTCCTTCCACGTCAACGTCCCGTTCGAATCGCTCACGCAGCCACTTCTGCAACGCAGCCCATCGACTGTCCAGTGCAGCAGCGCTATCCGAAGAAGAAATCACACCGCCTTGTACACGAATCGTGAAAGCCCCGAGCCTACTGGATTGCCCCCAGAGGGTTCCTGTGAGGACCCTTGGCTGGGAACTAACTGCACATGGTATTCTTATCCATCGGCCAACACGTAAAGGCTTTGTCAGGAGACCATGACCAGATCAGTCATCATTGCCATTTTTTTTGCAGTCCCCATCTCCGGGGCAAACGCGCAGCAGTTCGGTGGCGCGGTTGCCGTCGCTGGTGATGAGGTCTTTGTCGGTGAGGTGCGTAATCGCACCGTGCCGGGCGAAGTATACGTCTACGACAGGACGAACGCGTGGGGTGAAACCTTCCGGCTCGTTGTCTCTGAATCGGTGGATGGTTTCGGAAGAGCTCTTTCGTCGGATGGGGCTGCGGTTCTCGTCGGTGCGACCGTGGGAGGCGACGCATCGGGTGCCGCGCATTTCTTCGAGCGAACAGATGACGGAAGTTGGACTCAAACCGCAACGCTCACGCCCTCGGACGGAGAGGCTGCGCACGCCTTCGGTGCAGAGGTCCTGCTGCATGGGACAACGGCATTCGTCGCATCACCGAACCGGCATAATCGTACAGGTGCCGTATACGTGTTTGAGCGCGAAGATGACGGGACCTGGACTGAGCGCGCACTGCTTGCACCCGCCGAAGCCAAGGAGGGTACTGCATTCGGTACCGCGCTTGCAATGGACGGCTCGCACCTTTTGGTCGGTGGTCAGAACGCCGCCTGGGTATGGACCGTACGCGGTGACACGTGGACTGAAGAGGCATTGCTTGCTCCGGATGGCCTGTCGGCGCGCGCCTCCTTTGGCGCCGCTGTGCTACTGCACGGAGACCGCGCGTTTGTTGGGGCTCCGGGCGCTGCCGGGCGGCAGGGTGCCGTCTTCGTTTGGGATCGTGACGCGACGTCTGGGGCATGGACAGAGAGTGCTCGGCTGGGTCCCGTCCAAGCACGGCGGGGTGCGCAGTTCGGTGCCGCTGTCGCACTGCGGGGAGATGAATTGTGGATCGGCGCACAGGGTGGCTCGGGAGCGATTTACATGGCGCGACAAGTTGACGGTATGTGGTCGGACGTACGCATTCTGCAGTCTGTCGGTCTTCGGGGACGCGCGTCCTTCGGTGCCACGATTGCCTTGCGCGGCGACGTTGCGGCAATTGGGGCGACGGGTGTCGATTTTCGGGAAGGGGCGGCCGTCATCTTGGAGCACGGCTCCGCCGACTGGACACAAGAAGCTGTAGTTATCAGCGACATGAAGGGCTTCGACCCCATCCTGGGCAATGAAGTACGGTGTGAAAATGGAGAAGCCGTCGTTTGGTCGTGCAATGATGTGGATCTGGCGGCGTTCTTGCCGCTTGCGCACATGGGAGGCAGTCGCGGGACGCGCGTCAATGACATCTGGGGCTGGACGGATCCTCAGACTGGTCGGGAGTATGCGCTTGTCGGACGCACGAACGGCACGTCGTTTGTGGATATAACCGACGCACACACCCCACGCTACGTCGGCGATCTTCCGATGACCGAGGGCTCGAGGGCGAACGTGTGGCGCGACATCAAAGTCTACCGGGATCATGCCTTCATTGTAGCCGACGGAGCGGGCAAGCACGGGGTGCAGGTGTTTGACCTTGGCCAGTTGCGCGCGGTGACCGGGGATCCGGTGACATTTAAGGAAACAGCGCACTACGATCGTATCCACAGCGCGCACAACATCGTTATCAACGAGGACACGGGATTTGCTTTTTCGGTCGGTTCGAGCGGTGGCGGTGAGACGTGCGGCGGCGGACTGCACATGATTGATGTGCGCGAGCCAACCGAGCCGAGGTTCGCCGGCTGCTTTGCGGACCCCACGACGGGCCGACGCAAGACGGGGTATTCACACGATGCGCAGTGCGTCATCTATCACGGACCTGACACCGAGCATCGAGGCAAGGAAGTCTGCTTCGGCTCCAACGAGACGGCAATCAGTATTTCGGACGTGACCGACAAGGAGAATCCGGTGTCACTGTCGATGGCGACCTATCCCAAAGTGGCGTACACACACCAGGGCTGGCTGACGGAGGATCACCGCTATTTCTACATGAACGATGAGGGTGACGAGCCGCAGGGCCTTGTAGAAGGCACACGAACGCTCGTTTGGGACCTTGCCGATCTGGATGACCCTGTGCTTGTCAAGGAATACATCGCGGAGACGACGACCACCGATCACAACCTGTACATACGGGGCAATCTTATGTACCAGTCGAATTACGGCAGCGGCCTTCGCATCCTCGACATCACTGATCCAGAAGATCCGGTCGAAGTGGGTTTTTTCGATACCTCACCGAGCGATGCCGGTGGTGGCTCGTGGAGCAACTATCCGTACTTCGACAGCGGGTCCATCATTGTCACGAGCGGCAGTGAGGGCCTTTTCGTCGTCAAGAAGCGCAAGGTGGACACCTGACGCCGAGGCCCGGGCGATCCAGGACAAACAGTTTACCTCTTTCGAGACGAAAGCCTCCTTCCATAGCATCGCGTGAGAGATCGAAGCTGCCGTCGAGATCGATGTAGCGTGTGGCGTGGCAGGAGTAGGCTGCGTGGAGCGCGGCTGCGATGGAGACCACGCTTTCATCCATGCAGCCCCACATGAGATCAATTCCCGCGCTTTCTGCGACCGCGGCGATGGCCCGCCCGCCGGAGATGCCGCCGCACTTCATGAGCTTTATGTTGTAAATGCCGAAGGGCCGTGGACGCTTGGCGAGTCGGATTGCGTCAGCTGTGTCGTGAAGGCTTTCGTCCGCCGCCATGACTTGGCGGGACTGATTTGGCATGTGGCGCATGGCGTCAATATCGGAGGCGGGCAGGGGCTGTTCGATGAGTTCGAGGTCCAGCGACGCGGCGAGGGAGTGCAGCATCAGTGCTTTGCCCGGGGTGTATCCCTGATTTGCGTCCACACGGATGCGAACCTCGGGACCGACGTGCGCACGCAGCTGCAGGAGGCGGTCTTTGTCCTCAGCGGCGTCATGTCCGAGTTTGATTTTCAGGCAACGAAAGCCGCCCTCAATATATTCTGAGGCTTCCCGGAGGGTCTCGTCCGCCGGTTTGATACCGATTGTGACGGATGTCTCCATGGCGTCATGGCACCGCCCCAGCATGTCAAGGACTGGAACGCCTAAATGGCATGCGACGAGATCGTAGAGTGCCATGTCGAGTGCTGCACGGGCGGCGGGCGTGGAGCCGAGACGTGCCGTAAGATCGCGCGTCTGTGGCCTAAGGTGCCGTGGATCTCGGCCGATCAGAATATCCCGTCCCCCGTCCGCAAGGGCAGCGGCGCAGGCTTCGGACGATTCGCCCGTGACGTCTGTCGGAGCGGCAGAACCGAGGCCGATGGTTCCCGAGTCGGTAATGATCCGCACGAAATGCAGGTCTACCGCGGATACAGTCTTGAAAGCGATTGTATAGGGGCGCACGAGGGGTAGACTGTCCTGCCAGGTCTCGACGGAGGTAATGCGCATCGATTCAAAGCCCCGCTTTGTGCAGGAGTATGTCAGCCAGGTAGTCTACTCCTTCTTCAAGCGGGAGCACGACGGGCACGTTGACCATTGCAGCCAGCTGATCCCGGGCGTGCGCAGCGTCTGCGGCCGGTAGTCCGTAGGAGGCAAGCGTGATTGCCCAGACGTCGACACCGTAGAGGTTTATCAGTCGGATTTCATCTTCGATCGGTGGTATGCGGCAGTTTATCTCTTCGAAGTCCACGAAGTGTGTCCGGTGCGGAGAGTGTGTGAGGACGACCCCGTGCACCGCGCCACTGAGTAGAAACTCCGATCCGGCAGGTCCCGACGGATTGCGTAGCGACGATTGCCCTTCCAGGAGGATGATTTCTGCTTGCGTATCACGATGACAGGCCAAGATGGCGCCTTCCAGTTCGCCGCACACGAAATCGTTCAGCGTGGCGTCAAATATGAATCCATGAGTGAGCCCCTGTAGCCAACCCGTTTGCCCGGAATAGATCATTTCCGCGCGAATGCCTCTTGAGCGACACTCTTCGCGTACCATCATGCACGTTGTGCGTTTACCTACCGCGCAGTCTGTACCTAGAAAAGCAACTCGTGGTGTAGAAAGAGACAAGATGTCACCCGACCAGGATCGCAGCTCCGAGGCTGGCCGGGGTGCTCGGATGTCGATGATACCGCCGCCGTGCTTCGAGGCCAGTTTGGCAAGCCGGGCATCCTCCGCCAGGAGGTGGTGCAGTCCGTTTACGAGCGTCAGGCCCGCTCGGGCAGCGTATTCTAGATCGGCGTAGAGGCCCTCGGGCAGAAATCCGCCTACGGTTGCTATTCCGATGACGCAGTGAGTCGGGCGTATATCAAGGCGCGCGAGTGCGTCGCGCACGGACGCGAAAACCGGAATGTTTCTCCGCTTGCCGTCAAGAACGGTCCCTGCATCCTGCCCGGCGAGATCTTTGTCCACGACACCGGCCAGAGGGTATCGGGAAGGTCCCCGAACCAGTCCGTGCGATGTTTTTGCGAAACCCGTACGGTAATGCCCATTTGCTAGCACAATGGCAGAGTGATGCATCGCATGCGTAAATACCGGGTCCGACCAGAAAAAAGGATACAGGATCCGGGGGCTGCGCGCAACTACGCGACCTGGCTGAAGGCGGACCAAGGCCGTAAGTACGGCTTGAGTCGATCGCTTAAATCTTCGTTTGATTTCGCACAAACGTCGCGCTGACCATTGAAGCGCATGGAGAGTGTAGGTAAACTGGCCGTTTCACTATGACGATTCGGAGAATGCGATGATGCCGAGCCCCGCGCGCACATTCACGGCCATCCCCAGGCTTCCGGCACCACTCGAGCGGCTCAGGAATCTGGCGTTCAATGTCCGGTGGGCCTGGGATGAAGATACGCTTGATCTTTTTCGGAGGCTTTGTGGGGAGCTGTGGTCGACGTCCGGCCACAATCCGGTGGTGCTGCTCGGGTCAATTGCGCAGAGCACCCTTGAAAAAGCGGCGGAGGACGAAGGCTTCCTGGCGCATCTGGCCCGTGTATCCGCTGACTTCGATGTCTATATGGCGCGTGAGGTCACCTGGTTTCGGCAGCATCACCAGGCGACGGAAGGCCCAGTAGTCGCGTATTTCTCCGCTGAATTCGGTATAACCGAGTGTCTCCCCATCTCTGCGGGCGGTCTCGGCGCGTTAGCTGGTGATCACCTCAAGTCGGCAAGCGATCTCGGCATTCCTGCTGTGGGTGTGGGCTTACTCTACCAGAAGGGGTACTTTCGGCAGCACCTCAACGAGAACGGCTGGCAGCAGGAAACGTACGTCGAAAATGATTTCGCCAATCTGCCTTTGGTGATCGAACGGGATGCTGCTGGGGATGAGGTGACGGTTTCGGTGGGGTTCCCGGGCCGCAGCGTGCACGCGCGCATCTGGCGATTGCAGGTAGGCCGTGTGCCGCTTTTCCTCCTTGACACGAATTTTGCTGCCAACGAGCGCGATGAAGACCGGAATCTAACCGATTTCCTGTACGGGGGCGGTAATGAGCTGCGTATCCGTCAGGAGATCATGTTGGGAATCGGAGGCTACCGTGCGCTGAAGGCGCTCGGATTGTCTCCGAAGGTCTACCATATCAACGAAGGCCATTCGGCCTTTTTGGCTTTGGAGCGGACCCGCCGACTCATGAAGAAGTGGGATTCCTCGTTCGAGGAGGCCCGGGTTGCCGCGTCGGCGAGCATCGTGTTTACGACGCATACGCCGGTCGAAGCGGGTCACGACCGGTTTCCTCCCGAGCTCATGGATCGCTACTTGGTCGCTTATGCGAAGGAGGAGCTGGGGCTTTCGCGGAGAGAATTCCTGGCACTTGGGCGCGAACATCCGGACAACGAGCACGAATTCTTTGGCATGACGAAGCTTGCGATGCGAATGAGTGCATTTCGCAACGGAGTTTCACGCCTCCACGGGGTAGTCAGCCGAGAAATGTGGCAGCGGTTGTGGCCGAATCTTCCCAAAGACGAAATCCCAATTGGACATATAACCAACGGAGTCCACATTTCGTCCTGGCTGTCCTCAGAGATGAAGCAGATGTTCGACCGCTACCTGGGGCCCCGCTGGAGGGACGAGCCAGGAGACGCGACGGTATGGAACCGTGTAGAGAAGATTCCGGACGTGCGGCTCTGGCAGATGCACGAGCGCCGGCGGGAGCGACTAGTGGCAATGGTCCGCCGCCGGCTTGCCGAGCAGCTGAGGCGAATTGGCGCGCCGCAAGCGGACATTGCTGTGGCGAGCGAAGTGCTGGATCCGCATGCCCTGACGATCGGTTTCGCGCGACGCTTCGCGACGTATAAGCGCGCAACGCTGCTGCTTAAGGATTCCAACCGTCTTGCCCGGATCCTGTGCGAGAAGGAGCGCCCTGTCCAGATCGTCTTCGCCGGCAAGGCGCACCCGCGCGATCATCCGGGCAAGATGCTGATCCAGGAGATTTTCCGGCTTTCGCGTGAAGGGCCGTTCCGTCGTCGGATCGTGTTTCTGGAAGATTATGACATGTCAATCACACGTTTGATGGTCCAAGGAGCGGATGTGTGGCTTAATACGCCGCGTCGCCCGAGAGAAGCGAGCGGAACTAGTGGTATGAAGGCGGCGGCGAACGGAGGGTTGAACGTGAGTATCCTCGATGGATGGTGGGCAGAGGCGTACAGCCCCAGCCTGGGCTGGGCGATCGGTACCGGGGAGACGTACGACGATGAGGCATACCAGGATGAGGTGGAGGCGACAAATCTGTACGATCTGTTAGCTCGTGATGTGGTGCCGCTTTTCTACAAGCGCGCTGCAGACGGGCTGCCACGGGAATGGATCCGGCGCATGAAGGGGTCGATTGCCACCTACAGTGCGTTATTCAATACGCACCGCATGGTAAGTGAGTATCACGATAAGGCGTATCACGCGGCCGAAGAGCGATACAACCATCTGATGGCGGGGGAGTCGGCCAGGGCGAGGGCGCTTGCGAAGTGGATTGCTAAAATGGAGCGCGAGTGGGACGGCATTCACGTGGAAGTAATCGGGCCTCGGATCAACGAAATGCCGATGGGCGAACCGTTCAGCGTACAGGCGAGAGTGTTCCTTGGTGGGCTGACGCCCCCCGACGTTGACGTGCAGCTGTATCACGGGAGGGTGAATGCAGCCGACGTGATCGTCGAGGCAACGAAGGTACCGATGCACACGTCGGGCCTCGGGGCGGATGGCAGGTACGTATTTGAGGCAGAAGGTGTACGGGTCAGCCAGAGCGGTCTTCGTGGCTACACCGTCCGGGTGCTGCCACATCACGAGGATCTTCCGTCACCATATTTGCCGGGCCTCGTCGTGTGGGCCTAAAGTGCTCCTAGCGCATTTCGGAGAGATCGATCTTCGCAGGATCGTCGAATACTGCGTCCGGCAGAGCGTCGAATACGGCGACGTTTGGCAGCATGAATGGTTCGCCGTTGTTCCGTATGCCGCGGTTATCCGAGAGCATGATCTCACCGAATTGTCTCCAGTCCAGCCACGGGACGGTAAACCGGGGTTTTTCATCCGCCGCGTCTGCATAATACGACCATTCGCCGACGAGTCCTGTTTCTGTGTCCACGCGAACTTCGTACCGGTTATGCGGAGTATAGCCGACGTCCTTGAATGTCAGCGTGATGATGTCGGCGGCGCGTCCGTCTTGCATGGTGCCTCGGCCCGCATGGCGGAGCGTAACGCCTGAGTCTTTCAGCTTGTAGGGCATCAGCAGCCAGTAGGAGCTGTTGGCCCAGTTACGGTGCGCTTTCACGAGCAAATCGTCCAGCGCTTCGTCGTCGGTCACTTCCACGCCGCTGGAGAAGGCCCGACCGTCCATCGTGTTGATGTTCATGAGGACGACAACCGAGCCTTCTTGCCATCGAAACCGCCCCGTCCACTTGTCCCAGACTTGGTCGTCGCCGAAAAAGCTCCAGGTAAGGTATCGAGTGCGGTCCCACGCATCGCGTCCGCCGAGGTGTTCCATTACGCGGTCGGCGATCGCGATAGCTTCGGGATCGGAGCCTTCCGCGTCGAATCCCTCCATCGGCGGGTTGTGTTGAGCAAGGGTGGACCCGGTGGCTAAAAGGCCCAGGAGGCAGACGGTGAGTGCAGAGCGGGATATCATGGGGTTCGGAAGGGCTAAGATGGTTGGCGTGTGAAGAAATTTTGTGGCAAGGGCCCCGACGCGGGCGGGTCCCATTCAGGAGGTCACCGCAGTCGAGTGCCTGTGCCTACCGTATTTGCCCGTAACGATGCCGCAGGCAGCGCACTGGAACGCCTAACCCACAGTTTTGGTCTTGACGGGCCGCTCCATTTCGGTTTAGTGTTGGTGAATCGAGCTGCCGACATGGAATCCGCCGCCATAGAGACGGCTCCGGGGGCATACGCACTGGCTGAAGATAGAGTAGCTCAATGGATGGACGCGATAGGGCTACCCCTGCCGAGTAGCCATAACGAGTGCTTAACATTCGCAAGTCTGCCGGTTACTATACCGGCATGGAGGCGCAGCATCAGGTATTGACAACGCTTCGGACTTCGGTGC